>NZ_JBIPCR010000029.1:0-62362 GCF_044007335.1 Flavobacterium sp. FlaQc-48
CGTTTGAAGCAATCACAGGAATTTGATTATCGGTTACGGTTATGGTTTGAATTACTTCAACAGCATCATTTCCGTTAACATCTTTTACATTCCATTTGATTGTTGTTGTTCCTGCCGGATAAACATCAGTAAGCAATTTAGCATCACTTCTTACTCCTGTTGGAGTTCCAACGAAACAATTATCTGTAGCCGATGCTGAAACGGTTACATTTGCACCGCAAGTATCTGTATCAATATTTACACTTTGATCTCCGTTTGAAGCAATCACAGGAATTTGATTATCGGTTACGGTTATGGTTTGAATTACTTCAACAGCATCATTTCCGTTAACATCTTTTACATTCCATGCAATTGTTGTTGTTCCTACCGGATAAACATCAGTAAGCAATTTAGCATCGCTTCTTACTCCTGTTGGAGTTCCAACTGTACAATTATCTGTAGCCGATGCTGAAACGGTTACGTTTGCACCACAAACATCTGTATCAACATTTACATTTTGATCTCCGTTTGAAGCAATGACAGGAATTTGATTATCGGTTACGGTTATGGTTTGAACTACTTCAACAGCATCATTTCCGTTAGTATCTTTTACATTCCAGGCAATTGTTGTTGTTCCTACAGGATAAACATCAGTAAGCAATTTGGCATCGCTTCTTACTCCTGTTGGGGCTCCAACTGTACAATTGTCTGTAGCCGATGCTGAAACGGTTACGTTTGCACCACAAACATCTGTATCAACATTTACATTTTGATCGCCGTTTGAAGTAATAACAGGAATTTGATTGTCAGTTACTTCTATGGTTTGAAGTACTTCAACAGCATCATTTCCGTTAACATCTTTTACATTCCATTTGATTGTTGTTGTTCCCACCGGATAAACATCTGTAAGTAATTTGGCATCACTTCGCACACCTGTTGGATTTCCAACGCCACAATTGTCTGTTGCAGATGCTGAAACGGTTACAGTTGCACCACAAGTATTTGCATCAACATTTACATTTTGATCTCCGTTTGAAGTAACAACGGGAATTTGATTGTCTTTTACTTCTACTGTTTGTGTACATTGAACTGAGTTTCCGGAAGCATCAGTTGCTTTCCAAATTACTTCAGTAATTCCTATAGGATACACTCCCGAGGCGTCATTCGTTCCGGTAATATTATTGGTAACTGTAATTCCATTTGAACAATTATCCGAAGCTATTGAATTTGCATTACCAGCCACCCAAAGAAGTGCGTTTTTCATCAGAATAGTTCCATCTGTAGTAGCATTCCAAAAATCAGATCGTGAGGTTGATGAAGGAGGGAAAAAATTTAAATCTGCCCTGCGAACCTTTAATAATCCAACATTTTCTTTAATAATTACAAGTGGTGTCCCATCTGCCCAGTCTGCAATCTTAACCGCTCCTGTTGCCAATGTTCTGGAACTGCTTCTATAACCTGAAGTTCCCCCATTAAAACTTAACACCCCATTCATAATTGGATGCATTGAGTTGTAAACTGTCCCTAATGATTGCGATCTACCATTCAACTGCCCCCCTGCAATAAGACAACGGTATGCATCTGTATTAAAAGCACCTGACACTCCTAAGCCACTAAGTTCAAATACCATTGACACAACTCCTCCGCCATTATCTATATAAGTTGCTAAATTATTTCCTAAAAGTGTTGCGTTATTTAAAACATTATCAGTCCAAACTAATGCGGCTTTATAGTTAGCCAAAAGCGTCGTACCGGGCGTACCTGAAGCTGCATTAAAAACATCAACCGAGTCAAAAGCTCCAGTTGCAATTAATTTATTTTGTACTTCGGCTACCCAACTTGCATTCTCAGCAGCAATAAGTAATATTTTAGGTTTCAAATTACCTGCCTTAGGAATTACAACATTTGCAGTGCAAATTCCGGGATCACTATTTGTCACAATATTAGCAGGGCACGTTATTACCGGCGCAATATCGTCTATAACCTTAATTATCGCTGTTGCATAACTTTTATTTCCATCCGTATCAGTAACAACAAGAGTAACTGTATTGTCGCCAATATTTGCACAGCTAAAATTGAAAGAAGGTTTTAAAGATGCCGGTGCTGGTTCATATGAAGCGCTTATAGAAAGTACCTTACCTATATTCGGACAAGGATCGCCTCCCATATTGGCATTACTTATAAAAATACTGGCTGAATTTTTATTCAAGAAATAAGACGAAACAAAAGCTTGAACATTTGAATAACAGGAAGGATAAGAAGCATCTGCACAACTTTTGGCTGATGTACCATAAATTGCAAAATCTACCGTCTTAAAAATCGATCCTGTTGCTGCATCAGCCAACAGCGTACTGTTCTCATTTGCTGTAATACAACGCGTTCCAACAGTAGCGGTCGTCAGCATGTAACTGGCGATTCCTGTGTTATCTGTAGAACCATTATCCACATCCTGAGCATTCACTGTCACATTTCCGGAAGCATCGAGCTTTACAGTAATGTTTTTTGCTATTGCAGTAGGGGGATTTTGAGCATGTATCATATTGATAAAAAGAAATATGATACTCACTAAAAAGAGTAATTTTAATTTCATACTGGTTAGGTTTAGATTTATTTCAAGCGCAAAAATAGACTGAAATACAACCGTCGAATAGCCCATTCGGACACATCGATAGCCCGAAACGACCAACAAAATTAGCGATACCAGCAACCCTGTCTAAAACCTGAAAAACACAAACATTAACACGTTAAAAATCAATAATTTAAAAACAAAAACAGGTATAAATACGGTATTTATTAAATCATTGGGAAAAATCAGATTTAGGAGTAAAAAAAGAAAGAAAAGAAAGAATTTTACAGCGATTAAAACCGTATTTCAGAAGGCATTTTTCCAAAACGTTTTTTAAAATTTGCCGTAAACTTGCTGGAACTTTTATAACCCGTAGCCAAAGCAATATTTTTTATCTGCATATCGGTGTTTTGAATTAGCTGCATAGCAAGAAGTAATTTCTTTTCTTTATGATATTGCCCCATTGAAACACCATGAACTGATTTAAAAGTCAATTTGAGTTTTGTTGGAGACATCTCTACTTTTTTTGCAATATATTCGACTCCTAAAAAAGGATTGGCTATCGTATCCAAAAGTAATTTTTCGACTTTGGCAATTTTTCTATACTCTGGAGTCTCTGTTGGAGTATAATTACCTATTCGCTGATCTATATAAGCATTTTTAAAAAAGGTAGAAATCAGTTGAAATGTTTGTGTTTTTAAAATGGCTTTGCTTAACAAATCCCGATGATTTCTTTCTAAATTAATTAAAATTTCTTTAGACAATTCTGCAGCATTAGGCACAATATCCTGATAGGTAATAAAGCCTTTATCAGAATTCAGGAATTTTTTAATCTGGTTATCTTCAGGTAAGGTTCCAAAAGAAAAATTGAGTTCAGCCCATTCTTTACTAAATCCGTACAAATAAAATTCACAAACGGAACCTTTATAAAAATAAGCACCAACTTCTGTTCCGGGTCTTTTAAATCCCCAGTATTTGCTCGAAAAAGGCGTTTTATCGGCAAATGTATTTTGTAATTTTACCTCACTTTCAAAAACCGAAAAGGTAAGTGTATAATAGTCAATCGGAAAGTCTTCATCATAAATAGCCTTCAGCATCACGTTTTTCTTAAAAGTGATACTTGTCGCAATAATCCAGAAACCTTCTTCGATTTCGCGATAACGCATAACACCTTTCGAAAAAGGATTGTTCCTGTAAACTGCCTGTTCTTCTACAACATGTTTAACAGACGGAGAATTGACGATACTTTGTACGATTACCTGAGGAGAATTAGACAAATAAGGCAATTCAAAAAAACCATCTCTATAAAAGTTGATATTGTCTTTTATAAATTTAACCCACCTACCTACATTCATATACGGATGCTCATATTTTAATTTTCTCTAAAAACCGAAGGTAATATGCCAAATCTCTTTTTGAATGTGGCTGAAAATTTACTGGCACTTTCATAACCGGTGATGGCCGCAATCATCTGAATTTCGACTTCAGAGTTCTGCAGTAACTGTTGGGCAAGAAGCATATTTTTTTCTTTGTGATATTGCAGCATCGAGAATCCAAATACAATTTTAAAATTGGCTTTTAGTTTGGTTGGAGAAGTATTTACCTCAGCTGCAATAGTATCGATTCCAAGAAAAGCAGCTTGTAAATTATGCAGAATCATTTTCTCTGCTTTAGCCACATTAAAGTAATCTAAATTGCTTAACGAAACATTATCCGGTATACGACTATCCTCAAAAGAATGTTTAAAAAACTCGGTAATCAACTTCATACACGACTTGCGCAATTCTACTGTATTTAGATGTATTTTATCTTCAGCTTCTAAGATTTTTGATATTTTCTTTGATAAAATATGAGCATTTGGAGCAATATCCAGCCAGGTATAAAATCCTTTTTGTGTATTAAAAAAACTTTCCAAAACACCTTTTCCACAAAATTTACCTGATTTAATATTTTGATCAACCCATTCTTTATTCATCGCAATGTTAAAGAATTTCCCTTCAGTCCCTTTATAAAAATAGGTAGCCACTTCAGTTTCCGGTTTATAAAAAGTCCAGCAGGTACTCAATAAAGTAATAGGATCAGCATCCTTAAAAGGAAATTTATATTCGAAAACAGAAAACGATAAAATGTAATACTCTTTGAGGTGATCCTTTGTATAAGTAGCTTTTGCAAGGACATTTTCTTTAAGTGCAATATTGGTTTCCAAAATCCAGAAACCTTTTTCGATCTTGCGGTAACGCATTTTACCCTTCCAAAAAGTATTGTCTGAAGAAATAACCTGCTTTAAAGCATTATGTTTGATTATAGGGATTTTTATCAGACTGTCTAACATCACCTGAGGAGAATTAGACAGGTACGGTAATTCGAAAAAGTCATCTTTTAAGAGAAAAAGAAACTTTTGAATGTGTTTTGCCCAATCGTTTGTGGTCATGTACTTTATTAAATCTAAGGCGGTTAAAAATCGGATCAAACGTACGGAATTCAAGCCCACAAAACAAAATTTTAAAACGAGATATTTCAAAAAATTTTAACATTTGAAACAATCTTTTTTTTTTGTACTACTAATAGTAAAAAACAGCAATTCAACACACAATAAATTGGCATTTCTATTTTATCAAGTATCTTTGCAAAAACACAACTACAATGAATTATTTTTCTTCTGATTTTAAATTAGGAATATTAGGTGGTGGACAATTAGGCAAAATGCTGTTGTCTGACACCCGAAAATTTGACATACAAACTTATGTTTTAGATCCCAGCGACGAAGCGCCGAGTAAAATTGCCTGTAATAAATTCTTCAAAGGCGATTTGATGGATTATGAAACGGTTTACAATTTTGGAAAACAAGTCGATGTTCTGACTTTTGAAATCGAATTGGTGAATCTTGAAGCTTTAACGCAACTGGAAAATGAAGGATTAAAAGTATACCCTTCCCCTAAAACCTTAAAAGGGATTCAGAATAAAGGAACCCAAAAAGATTTTTACACTAAAAGCAATATTCCAACAGCTGTCTATTTACGATTTGAAAGTCCGTTGCATTTGCAAAAATCAGTTGGAGATAATGAAATCACCATTCCTTTTGTATGGAAATGTACGGAGTTTGGTTATGATGGAAATGGTGTAAAAGTAATTCGTCAGATTTCTGATATGGACGATTTACCAAACGTAGAATGTATTGCAGAGACCATGGTACCGTTCAAAAATGAATTGGCTGTTATTGTAGTAAGAAACCCATCAGGAGAAATTAAAACTTATCCGGTTGTTGAAATGGAATTTCATCCGGAAGCCAATCAGGTAGAATATGTCATTTGTCCTGCCAGAATCGACGAGAAAGTCGCAGAAAAAGCCAGAGCTATTGCTTTGAACGTTTCAGAGAAATTCAATCACGTTGGACTTCTTGCCGTTGAAATGTTTCAAACCAGCGATGATGAAATTCTGGTAAATGAAGTTGCTCCCCGTCCCCACAATTCAGGACATTATTCTATTGAAGCCAGTTATACTTCACAATTCGAAAATCATTTACGGGCCATTTTAGATCTTCCGTTAGGAAATACAGACAGTAAAGTTGCCGGAGTTATGGTCAATTTAGTAGGTGCTGAAGGTTTCTCCGGAGATGTAGTTTACGAAAACATCGAAACCATTTTAGGATGGGATGGCGTTACCCCACATATTTATGGTAAAAAGCAAACAAGGCCTTTTAGAAAAATGGGGCACGTTACGATTGTAAATGAAGATATGAGAGAAGCGAGACGAATTGCAGAAGAAGTTAAGAATACGATTAGAGTGATTAGTATATAGTTTTCAGTCTCGGTCGCAGTCTATAATAGCAATCATTTTTTAATTAGCTTTGTAAAAACTCAATAAATGAAAATTTCAAAATTACATATCGATCAGTTTAGGCATTTAGAAAATCTAGATTTTGATTTTACTTATCCTGAAGATTTCCATATTGAAGAAAAAAGAGGAAAACCCTTAGACAAAATATGTTTTATTGGGCAAAGTGCGACGGGAAAAACTAGTTTGTTAGAGTTGATAGATATTAAAACACATAACAATTCTTATATTGATTACCCAAAAGAATTTGAACATCACCCGTCACTCGAAAAACTAAAAGCATCATTACATGTATTTTTCAACGATGATACAGAAGAGTTTTGCATTCAAAATCAAGAAATATTAATAAATTATTTTGTTGAAGAAAAATTAAGAACAGATGATGAAACAAAAAAAATATTTTTTCCTTCAGAATTAAACATAAATAAAGTTATAAACTTCCTTCAACCTGAAGGCTTACAAAATTTAAATAATTTAGACAAAAATCTTCTTTTAAAAAAATACAATCAATTTAAACTTGAAGAGAATAATTACTCTGAAATTTATCAATATCTTTTAAATGATTTTATAGATTATCGAGAGAATCTTTTAAAGAAAAGTTCTCAGCTTTTCAATTTCAAAAATCCAAACAAGTTTATTGATGATTTTAATTCATGGAGACTTCACAACCCAAATCCTAATGAGGAATTTGCTATAAAATTTAATAATGTTTTAAAAAAATTA
This sequence comes from Flavobacterium sp. FlaQc-48, assembly GCF_044007335.1. Classification (NCBI taxonomy): domain Bacteria; kingdom Pseudomonadati; phylum Bacteroidota; class Flavobacteriia; order Flavobacteriales; family Flavobacteriaceae; genus Flavobacterium; species Flavobacterium sp. FlaQc-48. Next base: position 7,103 of record NZ_JBIPCR010000029.1, read on the forward strand.
AATCTAGAAGTCGATATAAACAATCCTTCATCATTTCTGAATGTTAAACATTTTAACAATGAAGATTTCATACCAATACATTCGCTAAGTACAGGTACTAAACTTTTAATTTCTTTATTATTACCTCTATTTAAGTTTAATACTAAAGATGCAATAATTTTAATAGACGAACCTGAACGTTCTTTATACCCAGATATACAAATGGATCTAGTCGACTATTACCAAGATCTAGCCCCAGAAGCACAATTTATCATTGCTACTCATTCGCCTTTTATTGCTGCTTCATTTGAACCAGACGAACGATTTATTTTATACTTTGATGAAGAAGGAAAAGTTGCTGTTCGTAGAGGAAGTTCTCCTATTGGTGATGATCCAAATGATATGCTTTATAATGATTTTGGAATTGATTATATAAACAGATATGGTAAAAAAGTTTATAATGAATATCTTGAAAAAAGAAGACAATTGTTGTTTGAAAAAGATGAAGAAGTAAAACAAAAACTTCAAGATGAAATTGAATCTATTGGAGATAAGTATAATTTTTAATGAATGAAAAGAGTTTTAAAATCTCCGATTTCTCAAATTATTTCTGACAAGATCACTTATAAGTCTAAAGGAGATAATTCTAAATTAGGTTCGCTTCTTTTAAAAGAACAAAAAGGTTTTTGTGCTTATACGGAACATTACATTGGATTTGAAGATGCAAACGACACTGAGCATTTTAATCCAAATTTAAAAGACCAGCCAGAAGATAATTATTATAACTGGTATAAAGTCAAACACCTTCCTAATCAAAGAAAAACAAATAGTTGGATAGAACCAATATTAATGCCCTATGCTGAAGATTTTGAACATAGAGTTATCTATAATGAAGGCGAATATTTTGCAAAGCCAGATGACGATGAAGCAAATAACCTAATCATTTTATTGGACTTAAACAATCAAAAAAGAGTTGAAGATAGAAAAAACTATATTAAGCGAAGAAGAGAATCTATAAATGATAGAAAGCTTCAAACTGATATAGAAATAAAAAAGTATTTTCAAGACAAAATTGATAACGAAATTAATTCAATTTCTTATTTAAGAGCAATCCAAGAAGAATTCGGTATAGATATCTGGAACATGATTCCAGAACTTTAAATAAAGAGCAAAAGTCTTTCAGTCTCAACAATAACCTGAAACAAAAACAAACAACACACACATGAGCAAAGTAGCCATTATAATGGGAAGCATCTCAGACATGCCGGTCATGCAGGATGCCATCGACATACTAAAACAATTTAATATAGAAACCGAAGTAGATATTGTTTCGGCACACAGAACGCCGGAAAAATTATTTGATTTCAGTAAAAATGCGCATACCCGCGGTATTTCGGTAATTATTGCCGGAGCCGGAGGAGCTGCACATTTACCTGGAATGGTCGCTTCGATGTCACCGCTTCCTGTAATTGGAGTTCCGGTAAAATCAAGTAATTCTATAGATGGCTGGGATTCGGTTTTATCGATTCTGCAAATGCCTGGTGGAGTTCCGGTTGCAACGGTTGCTCTAAACGGAGCCAAAAATGCAGGGATTTTGGCAGCACAAATCATAGGAAGTCACGATAAGAAAGTACTTGATACTATTATAGCTTACAAAGAAGAATTGAAAGCAGCAGTTAACAAAGCGGCCGAAGGATTGAAAAAATAAGTTTATTCCGCAGAGATACACAAAGAAAAGATAAAGAGATTCACTAAGATTTTTTACATCTATTTTGAAGAAAACTTTGTGAATCTCTGTGTTTTCTTAGAGACTCTTTGTAAAACAAAAATTTATGCACATTCTAAGAAAATAAAAAAATAAAACATACAAAAAACAGAAAGGCTTCCCATCACGGAAGCCTTTCTTGCTTTATCGTTTTTTGAGATTACGCTTCCTCTTCAATATCTTCCAGAACAGATTCAAATTCATATTCCGTTATATCTTCTTTATTTATCCAGTTTTCAGAAGTAACGAGATTATAATTTACATTATCTTCTGTTGTCAATTCCCAAACAATAGCTTCAGATTCAGGAAATGGAATGTTTTGAGAGATTTGATTTTCAAACAATCTTTTGATAAGGTTTCTGTCAGACAGGCCATTATTCAATAATTTCAACACATTTTCGGGTGTCAGTTTTTGTACTTCACCTTCAGTGGGTGTCATTGAAAAATGAACAACAGACGCTTTTGCATTCGGGAATTTTCCGTTGTATGCTTTAAAAAGTAATTGATTAATATGAAACAAAGTTCCCTGCATGTCTATTTCGGGGTATTCCTCACAAACCTTATCAATTAACATATTGTGCGATATTTGCTCGATTTGTCCGTCGCCTAATCGATCAGCAAATTTATATTTCAAGGCTATTTCGGCAGCTTCATTAGGTTCGTAATCCGATATAGCCATTTCTAACAATTCCGGCAAACTCGCTTTGTCTGCAGTTGCCCCGTCCGGATAATTGAATTTTTCTAACAACTGGACAAAATCTTCATCAGTCCAATATCCTTCTACTTCATTAACCGTATCTATATTCTTTATTACAATTTGATAATTCATCATTTTCTTTTTTACAATTATTTCTGATTAGCGTTTTATAATGCTAAATCGTATTTTTTTTCAATTTACGCTTTTAAAAAGGCGTACAGAAATAAATAACATATCTATAACACAATTTAAGAGGATTTTATGCCCGGAATCGATTTTGTTTAGATGATTAGATTTTTATAAATTGCTATCTTTGGAATTCAAAAATATTGACTTCAATTCATAAAATAATATATCATAATGAACGTTTTACTTTCAAAATTTACCACCAAACATAATACAGCACCTTTTTCGCAAATTAAAATCGAAGATTATATCCCGTCTTTTCAGGAAGGAATTGCTTTGGCTAAAGCCGAAATTGATGCTATTGTAAACAATCCCGAACCACCAACTTTTGAAAATACAGTTGTAGCGATGGATTATGCGGGAGATATTTTAGATCGCCTTTCGAGTATTTTCTTTAATTTGAATTCGGCAGAAACAAATGACGAAATGCAAAAAATCGCTCAGGAAGTTTCGCCCTTATTATCAGAATTCGGAAATGACATTACGCTAAATGCTGCTTTGTTTGCTAAAATAAAAGCCGTTTACGATCAAAAAGAAACACTGAATTTAAATCCGGAACAAACAACCCTTTTAGATAAAAAGTATAAGAGCTTCTCGAGAAACGGAGCCAATTTGCCTGAAGACAAAAAGGACAAACTACGTGAAATTGACAAAGAATTATCTAAAGTAAGTTTACAGTTTGGCGAAAATATTTTAGCTGAAACGAATGCATTCGAATTGCATTTAACAGATGAAAAAGACTTGGCCGGATTACCGGAAGGAACCATTGAAGCGGCAAAATTACTGGCTAAAAGCCAGGAAAAAGAAGGCTGGATTTTCACTTTAGACTATCCAAGTTATCTTCCGTTTTTAACGTATGCCGACAATCGCGAATTGCGTAAAAAAATGGCAATTGCTTTTGGGGCAAGATCATTTCAGAATAACGAATTTGACAATCAGGAAAATGTTTTAAAAATTGCCAAATTGCGTTTCGAAAGAGCCAATTTGTTAGGTTATAAAACGCATGCTCATTTTGTTCTGGAAGAAAGAATGGCCGAAAGTCCGGAGAAAGTTTTCTCTTTCCTCAATGATTTATTAGCAAAAGCAAAACCGGCTGCTCAAAAAGAATTTGCTGAATTAACGGCTTTCGCCAAAGAACTGGACGGAATCGAACAATTAGAAAAATGGGACGGTGCTTATTATTCTGAAAAATTAAAACAACAGCTTTTTAATTTAGATGATGAAAAACTGAAACCTTATTTTCAGTTAGAAAAAGTATTAAACGGCGCTTTTACGGTTGCCAAAAAATTATACGGATTAACCTTTACCGAAGTTTTTGATATCGATAAATACCACGAAGAGGTAACTACTTATGAAGTAACCGATGCTGAAAATAATTTAGTTTCTATTTTCTATGCTGACTTCTTCCCAAGAAAAGGAAAACGAAATGGTGCCTGGATGACTTCGTTTAAATCACAATCTATAAAAGACGGCGTAAACGAAAGACCACACATTTCGAACGTTTGTAATTTCACCAAACCAACAGAAACGAAACCTTCCTTACTAACCTTTAACGAGGTAACCACTTTATTCCATGAATTTGGTCACGGTTTACACGGAATGTTAGCCAATACAGTTTATCCTAGTTTATCCGGGACTTCTGTATTTTGGGATTTTGTAGAATTACCAAGTCAGATTATGGAAAACTGGTGTTATGAGCCGGAAGCTTTGGCTTTGTTTGCGAATCATTATGAAACCGGAGAAATTATTCCGATTGAATATGTACAAAAAATCAAAGAAAGTGCCAGTTTTCAGGAAGGTTTAGCTACGTTGCGTCAGTTAAGTTTTGGTTTATTGGATATGGCATGGCACGGACAAGATCCAACTTCTATTACGGATTTAAAAACTTTCGAAACAGAACAATTTGCCAATACACAATTGTATCCTGATGTAAAAGAAAATGCCATGAGTACCGCTTTCTCTCATATTTTTCACGGCGGATATTCTTCCGGATATTATAGTTACAAATGGGCCGAGGTTCTGGATGCTGATGCTTTTGAATACTTTCAGGAAAAAGGAATTTTTAATCCTGAAGTAGCAACAAAATTCAAAGACAATGTACTTTCAAAAGGAGGAACAGAACATCCGATGATTTTGTACAAACGTTTTAGAGGTCAGGAACCAAAACCGGAAGCTTTATTGAAGAGAGCAGGATTGTTATAGACTTTCCCAGATCTTTAGACTTTATACAATAGTAGAAACCGGGATAGAAATATTTCGGTTTTTTTATGCTGTTCTGACAAAAACACTAAACATAATTTTACTTATCTTCACTACTTTTTAAACCTGTAATCTTATAAATAATACTTTGAAAAAATATTTTAGAATAGCTCTTTACCTCGCCATTATTGGACTGGTTGCCATTGTTTCCGTAAATTATTACGTAAAGTCTTCGACTAAAAAACATATTTATTATTCGATTAAAAAGTTCCCTAAAAATGATGTAGGAATTATTTTTGGAGCGGGAATCAATGGAGATCAACCCAGTAAATATTTAAAAGACCGCCTTGATGCCGGAATTTCTTTATACAAAGCAAACCGAATTAATAAAATTTTACTTTCGGGAGATAATGGACGTGATGAATATGATGAATTAACGGTAATGAAAACGTATTGTTTCAATCATGGAGTAGACACCACAAAAATATTTATTGATTATGCCGGTTTCGATACCTATTCAACAATGTATCGTGCGAAACATATTTTCAAGATTAAAAAAGCAACATTGATTTCTCAGGAATATCATTTGAATCGTGCGATTTACATCGGACAAAAACTCGGAATTAAATCGGTCGGATATTCTGCAAATTCGGGAGAATACAGAGGTTATAAATATGTCACTTTTAGAGAATACATTTCTGTTTTTAAAGCACTTTTTGATGTCTTAAGAAATCGGGAACCCCGTTTTTTAGGAAATCCAATTGATATAAATGGCGTTTCAAATTATTCTAAAGAAGACAAAAGATAAAAAAAACCTGCAAAATAATATTGCAGGTCTTCTGGTTTATAATTTTAAAGATAAAAAATTCTTATTCTATTTTCTTTATTCTATTTTCTTTATTCTTTATTCTATTTTCTTTATTCTTTCTCCAAAACCCTTTTGGCTAATTTCCCCACAGTCAGTCCCTGTACCACAATCGAAAATAAAACTACAATATAAGTTACTTCCAGAAGCAGGTTTTTATATTCGCCCTCTGGCATAGAAAGTACTAATGCAATAGAAACCCCTCCTCGAATTCCTCCCCAGACCAGTACCATTAAAGAGCCTTTGTTGTAAGCAGATTTTATACCGAAAATCTTAAATATATCGAAGAATTTCCAGGGTAAAACTATAGAAGCAACTCTGGAGAACAACACTATAAAAATCGCTACAAAGCCTGTTAAAAGTTGTTTGTTCAGATCTGGTAACAGTAACAATTCAAAGCCAATAAATAAAAATAAAATAGCATTGAGTATCTCATCAATAAGTTCCCAAAATTTCCCTAAATAATCTTTTGTAACTTCACTCATCGCAACTTTTTTTCCGTAATTACCAATGATCAATCCGGCAACTACCATGGCCAACGGACTTGAAACATGTAAACTTTGGGCAATTAAAAATCCTCCCATTACAATAGAAAGCGTGATTAAAACGGAAACTTTATAGTCATCTATTTTTTTCATAACCTTTGATGCTGTAAATCCTAAGACAGCCCCTAATAAAAGCCCTCCTATTCCTTCCTTTGCAAACAACCAGGCAATAGAACCAAAACTCATATCAAATGTTGGATCGGTTGCCATTTTTAAAACAACAGCAAACATAACTACTGCTACTCCATCATTAAACAATGATTCCCCAACAATTTTAGTTTCAATTCTTTTGGGAACTTTAGCTTCTTTTAAAACACCCAGCACCACGATTGGATCAGTTGGAGAAATTAATGTTCCGAAAACCAAACAAAATATATAAGGAATCTTTATACCCAAAACTGGTGCAGTATAAAAAAGCAATACAGAAATAATTAAGGCAGACAATACTACACTAACTGTAGAATAAATCATAATAGGAACTTTTTGTTCTTTAAGATCCGACATATTCACATGCAGTGCGCCTGCAAACAAAAGAAAATTCAACATCGCCCCCATTAAGATTTCGTTGAAGTCAAATTCTTTTATCAATTCAAAAAAATGTTTTGTGGTAGCCGGAAAATAAGAATCTCCCAACAGGCGAATCCCAACGGAAACCAACATTGCAATAATCATGATTCCGATAGTTCCCGGGAGTTTTAAAAATCTTAGATTTAAATAGGCGAAGAAAGAAGCCAATACAATTAGTATTGAAAAAGTGTAGTATAATTCCATAAAAGTGATTTTTACAAAAATAAATTTCCATTATCTAATACAAAATTCCATTTCCTGAATTAACATAACTTTATAATTCTCAAAATGGCTTTTAAAACTATTCCTGAAATTTATAACTTCTTAAAAACAGGTCTTCAAAGAAGATAAGCATTAAATAGAAAACCGGGACATTGCTGTTCCGGTTTTCATTTTGTTTTCATAGTTTATTTTGCAAACCAACTGTCTGGCGAAACTGATTTGTTACTATAGTAAGGCCAACATTAACTTCTATAAAAGTTTATTGATAATTTCCAGCTGTTCCGGAAATTTTCTTTTAAGCTTTTCAATTTGTTCAGGCGCAGGAAGAAAACTATCTCTTTTATCCCAGGCAGGCGCAAGACTACAACTCGACAAGGCGTAACCCGGTCCTAGCAATTCAGCACCAAACCAATGATTATGAGGCGCTATTCCTTGTAAAAGTTGTCCCTGATCCAGGTCACTTCCAAATGTTACGGTACTATAAATACCTTCTTCTGAAAAAATATGAAGTTTAATGGCACTTCCCTGATGAAAAAACCATTGTTCATCCTGATTCAGTGCATGAATCTTAAGAATTTCTCCTTCCTTTAAAAGAAAATAATTAGTAGAATAAGCTGTTCTGTCGCCCAAAAAACGTTCCGGTAAAGCTTCTTCCGAAAGTATTAAATCACTACCGGTACCATGTGCCAAATAACCTCCAATTCCGGTTGGAATCATTCCTAACTTCTCAATCAATTGATCTGCTTCATGATTCGCATCCGGAAATCGTTTAGAAAAACAAACTGTAATTCCTATAATTTCATTTCCATCCTTTTTACGCAAAAGTCCTTTTTGAGTAACAATTTCCAAATCAGCCATTGATCCGTCAGCTTCAGTAACCTGGATTGTTTCGTAAAAGTTCAGTAAAGGAACGCCATTTCTCATGACTTCCTGATCGTGGGCAACATGGGCAGCACGACTGTCTCTTGTACCAATAATATCTTCCTGCTTTTGTCCAACTAAGTCCGCAAAATTTTTATTGACCCATAAAAAAACCGAATCATGGTTTTTTATACAAAAATATACACCATCCGTTTTGTTCAGTACATCTCCTACTGTCATTTCCGGATTGGTATCTAAGGGTATATTATTTATATCGACGCCTAACGCCTCTAATACCTGATTTTCCATAGCTAATTAATTTGAAACAAAAGATTTAGAACTTGTTTTAATCTTAGTATGCGACTCATGATATAAGTTGTCTGCCAGATCCTGAGCCAAAGCAACCATCGTCATTGTGGGATTCCATGATCCGCTTGCAGGCCAAAGTGCGCCACCAGTTACGTATACATTCTCAACACCATTTGGACGATAATCAAGACCTACAACTCCTTCGTCGTCTTTACCAATCCAAAGACTGGAACCTTCGTGAACTAGTCCGCCTACCCTGCGTTGATTAACAGGAGGACGCTCGCCCATCCATGCTCCCTGATCAGCATTTCCGTGCCAGTATTCTACAGCCGTACTTCCGTTTGGTGACAAGGCATCTTCTAACATTTGAAAAGTTCCGTGATCCATGGTATCCCAGGTCTGCAAATCGGTTTCACTGGCTAGTGCCTGAAGCGTCACATTTGTTGTAGGGTCAGACTCTCCGTTTGGACGCAAGTAATTGTCTGAATTTCTAAAATCCATTTCACCCAAAACGGCACATACAAACACCAGATAATCTTCAGAACTTGTAAGTTGCGCCATTGAGGCAGTAGCGACAACGTCCGGCATATAACGGGCTGCTTTTTGTGCATTTTTAACAGGCTCTTTATCGGATAAAACCGATAGCTGAACATGATACTGCATACCACTTTCTGAATTTACCCCTGCCATATAAATAGCTGCCAGCTCTAATTCGCTTAACTGATTCGCAAAATCATAATCTTTACGAGGAACGCGGGCTACAATTGAAGTAATAAAATGGGCCGTAAAACGCTCTCCGGCTTTTTTAACCTGAGGAAAAGAATTTAAAATTAACGTTGCCGGAGGAAGTGTTCCCATAGCCAAAATTACTTTTGCATCGCCAACATTTACCATTCCTCTCGAAGTGTCTAAAGCAGTCGCAACGCCATCTTGCTGATGAATGCGGTTTACAACGCAATTCGCAACCATTTTTAGTGGACTACCTTCTTCGTTTTTACTTAAATCAGATTGCTTTATTGCAAGATCAAGCATTACGGACGGAGTTGAAAATTTAGCAAAATCCAAACCTTCCTGCACACCGGATCCGGCGGCTAAAGGCGCTGCCATACTTCTCGTCGCCGACGTTACTTTACCTAAATTAGCAGCCAGCATTTCCTGAAGTTCCGTTTGCAATAATCCGTAAACAGGACGTTGTAATGCAACATGTTTTAGAACGGCCGGATCTAAATCACTATCTATTTTATCTGCAGGAACTACATTTAATAAAATTTCTGCTGATTTAAAATGGGCTTTTGCAGCATCTATGGTTTCTTGTGGCCAATATTGCATTTCCTCCTCTGTAGGTCTTGGGCACCAGGCGCTCCACATGATACTTCTTCCTCCAAAAAAAGGAATCATTCCGTGTTGAAACTGTATATTTCCCGGTGGCTGTAAGGCAGTTTTACTGGAAAGTGTCCACGGAAATGTTTCGGATAAACCTCCTAATACATGTTGATACGGAATAGGTAAATTCTGAAAATGTTCCGGCAGGAAAAACGGTCCGCGTTCTATGATTAAAATCTTAGACATTGGATTTTGAGCCAAAGTTCTTTCGGCAAAAGCCAAAGAGCAAAATCCGCTACCAATTATAATGAAGTCAAAATGCTCTTGTTCACGGGCAACTTTCCAATCTGTTTCTGAAAGGAAAAAAATGTGATCCAATACTTTTTGTGGTGTTGGATCCTGCGGGCCTGGTGTAGGGAAACCATTCGCAAAATTGGGGCTTGATGAAAATGTTGTCATAATAATTTGTTTTTGGGTTTTTTGTTTGAAATTTGATTCCTGTTTCATCACTAAGTAGTGAAACCGATCGATTTTATGCGAAGTAAAACTCGATTTGCATCGTAAAATGAATTGGAAATTACTAGTATCTCATATTTCTTGTCTTTAACAAACTGTTCGAGCTGTTTCAGTTACAGTACTTTTGTTTGTTCTATACGATTATTCGTTTCCAAAGCCTTTTAATCCCTTTGCAACTTTGGTTTCGTAACCAATAAAAATACACTTGGGGATTATTTCTATTTCAAAACTATATCAAATTGATAGACTTAATTTAAAAAATGCTACGGGATGGAAATTATTAGGCATGAATGAGATAAAAGAATACCACAGGAAAATCTGATACGTATAAACACCTGTTTTTACTCATTTAAAGAAAGTAAAACAGCTTTTTTTATATTAAACTTTCATTTATTTTTGAAAGTTTAAAAACTTTTACTTACATTTGACACATGGAATTCAAAGAAGCAAAAAACAAGTTTGTACAAACCTGGGGAGCATTAGGTTCTCAATGGGGGATTAATAAAACCATGGCACAAATCCATGCTTTATTAATGGTCTCAAACGAAGCTGTTTCTATGGAAGACATTATGGAAGAATTACAGATTTCCCGTGGAAACGCCAGCATGAACCTAAGAGCTTTAATGGACTGGGGAATTGTTTATAAAGAATACAAAGCCGGAGAACGTAGAGAATTTTTTACTGCAGAAAAAGATCTGGACGAGTTGGCAGTTAAAATTTCAAGAGAAAGAAGCAAAAGAGAAATCAAACCTGCACTTAAAATATTAAAAGAAGTTTCGACCATCGAAGCAAAAGATTCTGCCGAAGAAAAACACTTTGTTGATCAGACTTCCAAGCTATACGATTTTGTTTTAAAAGCAGATAATATGTTAGACAAAATAACTGAATTCAATGATAACTGGTTAGGAAAACTGGTTTTGAAAATTATGAAGTAAAAACATCCAACTAAAAAAATTTCATTAAAACTTTCATTTTTTTCTGAAAGTTTAAAACAAACAGGAACTATGAAAACTATAAAAAAACTAAACAATTTCGCTCTTATAATATGCTTTCTGTTCTATTTAACCTGTTACTTACGATTTGCCGGACAAATATTTCTTACTGTTATACAAATACTTACAGCGATTTACTTAACCATAAAAATATTTTCAAAAACAAATAGGGAGAGCATTAAAAAACAAATAATAACATACTGGACGATTATCGTTTTTAATGCAACAATCCTATTTTCATTTTTCAGTTTTATAATGTGGAACGACTTTTTACAAATCCTCTTTGTAACCCTAATTCCAAATATCACAGCCATTTATTTTTATAGAATAGTACTTAAATATGAAAACCTACGAATTGCAAAATGAAAGTTAGCGAGGGAATTTGTTTAAAAATAATGAACTCAAAAATCAATCAAAACTTCCTTTTTTCTGAAAGTTTAAAATATATAAACCATGACATTTAGTACACTACACAAAATCAATAAAATATTTTACTTCACAACACTGGCCCTTTATCTTTTAGTGTATTTCGGTATGTTGTTTCAAATTATTCTGGGAATAGTACAAGTAATAATAGGGTTTACTCTGCTTATAAGAAGGGATGAATTGAGTAAAAGCAAAAAAATAAAGCTCATTATCTATTGGATTCTGGTCATATTAGTCTTCTTCTTAGTTTTAATCAATCTCAATTTTAACTATGTGGCAGGTAATTTGTTTTGCCTGTTTGTACTCCCAATGGCCATCGCAACTTACTTCTATTTTTTTACAGCAAATCTTAACTCTGAATCATTTTTGGAAGCAGAATGGGAAAATCTGGCCTTATTTAATTATGAGGCAGATAAAGCAGTTTTAGAAAAATATGTTCCTGCGGGAACTGTAATAGATACCTGGAACAACAAATGTTATGCAAGTTTAGTTGGTTTTATGTTTAAAAACACGACCGTTTTAGGATTAAAATTTCCATTTCATATCAATTTTGAAGAAGTTAATTTAAGGTTCTATGTAAAACGTTTTGAAGATGGGGAATGGAAACGTGGCGTCGTTTTTATTAAAGAAATTGTTCCTAAAAAAGCGATCACCTTTATTGCCAACACTTTGTATCAGGAGCATTATGAAACGCAGCAAATGGACCACGAAGTCATCGAAAAGAAAAACACAAATACTTTTATTTATCAATGGAAGAACGCCGATAAATGGAATACCATTCAGGTAGAAACGACAAAAATCCCAACAGCAATTGAAGCTGGCTCTGAAGCTGAATTTATAACTGAACACTATTTTGGCTACACCAAAATCAATCAAAATACCACTTTCGAATATGAAGTTACACATCCTGTATGGAAGCAATTGGAAGTACTACATCATAACATTGACATTGATTTTGAAAAAACATACGGGAGAGATTTTGAATTTCTACAAAACGCTAAACCAATCTCCGTTTTCCTGGCGAAAGGCTCAAAAATTACAGTTCAAAATAAACGAAAAGTAAGATTATTAAAAATTTAGAAAAGTAAACCTATGAAAACTATAAAACAAACCAATTTATTTGCTCTTGCTCTTCCTTTTACAATTTTATTAAGCTATCCGTTTTTAAAAGAAGGCGCACTTATATTTAGTTTATTGTCAACGATGGTAACCGGCTTTTTACAATTTTGTATAGGAGTAAGAATGTTAACTGAAAATCCTGGTGACAAAAGTCTGCAGAAATATATGGCAGGAGTAGTTATATTTTTTGCTTTATGGTATATCAACAGTCAAATAGAGTATAGCAAAACATTATTTCATATAATTTTTTCAATTCCGCTAGTACTTGCAATTTACCTTACTGTAATCATTTATAAAAAACCATAATCATGAATTTCAACATCATAGGGTATTTTATTTATCTCAGCATTACGATTTTCATCATTCTAAAAGTTGGAAAAATCTGCTACAAAAACGGCAATATTTATGTAGCAGAACTGATTCCTAATCATACTGATATTTGTCAAAAAATTAATCAGGTCCTACTTTTAGGATATTATCTCTTAAACATTGGTTATTGTGCCATGACCTTAATTTCCTGGCAGAAGATCCTATCCTCAACTCAGCTTATAGAAACGATCGGGATAAAAACAGCTGTAATTATTTTTATAATCTCCGTTTTGCATTACCTCAACATTATAATTATAACCAAATACATTCATAAATTAATTAAATAACACTTAAATTCAAATATCATGGAAACTACAAAAATCTTAATCGGTTACGGCATTTATTTACCAGTTGCATTATTGCTAACGTATTACGTTTCTAAAACACTTTTTAAAAACGGAAAAATCTTTATGCTGGACATTTTTAAAGGCAGAGAAGATATTGCCGAAGCAACCAACAGACTTTTTGAAACCGGATTTTATCTTTTAAATATTGGTTTTGCTTTAATGATTTTACAATTACAATTAAACAATAACAGCTATCAGGAATTAATTGAAAGACTGAGTTACAAAATTGGAGGATTTTCTATTTATCTTGGCATTATGTTATTCTTCAATTTATATTTCTTTTTTAGAGGAAAAAGAAAAGCCAAAGAAGCTCAGGAAGAAGAACGATTGGTTTTTAAAGCATAATACTCAACACCAAACCTAACAGGTTTTAAAAACCTGTTAGGTTTCAATAGCCACAAATCAAAACATACCACTATGAAACTCGTAATCGCAGCCGGAACAGGATTTTTAGGACAGGTTCTAATTAATCATTTCAAAAATAAATTTGAAGAAATTGTAATTCTGACCCGAGGAAAATCTCAAACCATTGACGGAATAAAATATGTAAACTGGAATGCAAAAACTTTTTCTGGTTGGGAAAATGAACTGGAAAATGCGAATGTTCTAATAAATCTCGCAGGGAAATCAGTTGATTGCCGTTATACCCAAGAAAACAAAAAACAGATTTTATTATCTCGAATTGAAAGCACAAAAGTTTTAAATAAAGCCGTTTTGAATTGTAAAAATCCGCCGAAACACTGGCTGAATTCATCGACGTCAACGATTTATCGTTTTTCATTAGACAAACAAATGGATGAAGTTCACGGAGAAATCGGAAATGATTTTTCTATAAATGTCGCTTTATCGTGGGAAAAAGCATTCTTTAAAACAGAAACTCCCAACACCTTAAAAACGGCTTTGCGAACTTCAATTGTTTTAGGAAAAGATGGTGGTGCTTTTATTCCGCTTAAGACTTTGGCAAAAATAGGTTTTGGAGGAAAACAGGGAAAAGGAAATCAATTTATCAGTTGGATTCATGAAGAAGATTTTGCCCATGCAGTTGATTTTATCATTCAAAAAGAAATTACCGGAGTTATCAATATTGTTTCTCCTGAACCTATTCATAATGATGATTTCATGAAGAAGCTTCGAAAAGCAGTTGGTTTTCCTTTCGGAATTCCAATGAGTACCTTTTTTCTCGAAATTGGATCTTTCTTTATTCGAACAGAAACCGAATTGGTTTTGAAAAGCAGAAATGTGATTCCAAAAAGGCTTTTGGAAAATGGATTTGAATTTAAGTTTGGAGATATTGATGATACTTTTAAAAATTTATTACACTAAAACTACGCGTATTTTTGTCATCCCGAGGAACGAGGGATCACACACGAAACTCGACAAAGAATGATCGATATGCTTTGTCGAGCTTCTTACGGAGATTTCTCCTTCGTCGAAATGATAAGATTGCGTAAAAACATAACGTAAATACATGACCACAATCAATCTCACAACCAAAATAAAAGCCCCAAAACAGATCGTCTTCGATGCTTCAAGAAATATCGATCTTCACCTGCAATCTGCCAGCAAATCAAACGAAAAAGCAATTACCGGAATAACATCCGGATTGATAAATTTAAACGAAACAGTAACCTGGCGCGGTAAACATTTTGGCTTTTATCTCACACACAAAAGCCGAATCACCGCAATGAATTTCTATGATTATTTTGTGGATGAAATGGAACGCGGCAAATTTAAATCTTTCAAACATGAACATTTTTTTGAAGAACAAAATGGCATCACCATCATGAAAGATAAAATGCAATATGAAACTCCGTTTGGGATATTAGGAAAAATGTTTGATATTTTATTTTTAGAAAAACACCTTATATATTTTCTTCTGGAAAGAAATAAAGTTTTGAAAGAAGTATCAGAGAAACATAGTTGAATAACTTTCTTACTTTTATAAGTCTTAAATACATAAAAACAATTAGTTAATCATTAAAAAATAGACTTATGACTTTAAAAACTAAAATTTTATCGATAGCATTTTTTGCCGTTTCTTTTATTGGATTTTCGCAAAGCAATTGTACTACTTTAAAAGGCTGCGAAAGAAAATTATGTGAATTAAACACAAAATTAACTGCAGCTAAAAAAGCGGGAAATCAAAACCAGATCAAGGGTGTTGAAGATGCAATAGCTAAAACCAAAAAGAACTGTACCACAAAAACAGTACAAAATGACCTTGACAAAAAAGTAAAAGAAAAACAACAAAAGGTTAAGGAAAAAACAGACGATCTGAACAAAGCGATCAAAGACAACGAAAGCAAAGAAAAAATCGCCAAGAAAAGAAAGAAACTGGACGAGGCAAAAGCTGACCTGAATAAAGCATTAGCGGAGCAAAAAACGAAATAATTATTTTAGATTTTTTCTCTCGCAGATTTGCTTCGCCTATTAGCTATCGTTTGGGTAGCAGATTCGAAATTAATCTGAATAGTCTCCGGCTTTAGCTGGAGACTATTCAAAAGATGATTTATCAATTTCTTTTGAAAATAAATTTTCTCGTTTTATGGTTTGCGTGAGGGATAGAAGCGGAAAGCCCACAGCCTGACGAAGGAAGGGCGAGGACTTGCAGCGGATAGCCCGGTCCGGAGGGACACGCCCAAAACAACAAAACTATACTTTATAAAATTTTAGAAATGCCGATATTGAAAAGCATCGGTTTTTTTATAGAAATACAATCATAAGCCACCAAAAAATGGGCACGCTTTCGACCCAGAAAGAAGTATAATATTTAGATCTATTGGAGTTTGCGAATAGAATAAACAGCATTAACATGACGACCATAATAAGGTTTATAATAAGGTCATGAAAACTAAAAGACAAGATCCCAACAATCCAAAACGGAACTAAAAGTGAAAAACCTAAAATCTTAGTGCGCTTTACCCCTATGGTTTGCGGAACAGTTTTAAGATGCGGATCGTCATTGGCCAGATCTAAAATTTCGAAAACCAGAATCAGCACAAAGACCAACACAAATCGCTGAATGCATTTTATAAAAAAATTAGTTGTAAACGGAACTTCGGCATTTATATAAGGCAAAACCAACGTGGCTCCTACCCAACAGAGTGCCACAATATATATTTTTACCCCGGCCCAGTTTCGGGCATTTTTTCTGTTAGGGAAAAAGGGTAAAGTGTAAAGTGCGGTTATAGCAAAAATTCCAACAGATACTATTTGTGTAATTCGTTTGAGATGAAAAAAATAATACCCCACTAAAACGAGTGAAATTAGACTTAAAACAGCGATAATTTTCAATTGATTTCCTATCGGTTTTTGCTGCACGCGGACCAACGCATCATATTTAACAAAATTATACCCCACAATTGTTCCAAAAAAAACGAACAAGGCCATGGGTTCATTGTACTGAATATGAAACACATAAAACGTAACCCGAACCAAAGCATAACAGGATAAAGCCACATGAATACTGCTATTCAGGTAAAAATCCAATATCTGTTTTAATAGTTTCATTCTTTAAATCTAATCAATTATTAACAAATCAACTCTTTAGTTGTAAATTTCATAAAAATTGAAGTTAAAAACACCTATTAAATTATTAATAATACTTAATTTTGCGCCACAAAAAAACAACACATTTACTATAAAATGTAATAAACCTTGTGTGACACTTGATTACATCAAAGAAGATACATTGTAAATTACATGCCTTTAAAAAAATAATAGCTACAAATGAGAACAGATGCTTTTGCTTTAAGACACATTGGCCCAAGAGAAACAGATCTTCAACACATGTTACAAACCATTGGGGTTGAATCGATCGAACAACTTGTTTACGAAACCCTTCCGGATGATATTCGTTTAAAAGCACCTTTGAATTTAGATCCTGCAATGACAGAATACGAATTTGCAAATCACATTCAGGAATTAGGAAAGAAAAACAAAGTATTCAAATCCTATATTGGTTTGGGTTATCACCCGACTATCGTTCCGGCTCCAATTCAAAGAAATATCTTCGAAAATCCAGGATGGTATACGGCGTATACCCCTTATCAGGCAGAAATTGCTCAAGGTCGTCTTGAAGCCATTTTAAATTTCCAGACTACAGTTATTGAATTAACAGGAATGGAAATCGCAAATGCTTCTTTATTGGATGAAGGAACTGCTGCTGCCGAAGCTATGGCTTTGTTATTTGACGTTCGTACACGTGACCAAAAGAAAAACAATACAAACAAATTCTTCGTTTCTGAAGAAATTTTACCACAAACATTATCCATATTACAAACACGTTCAACTCCTATTGGAATTGAATTAGTTGTTGGAAACCACGAAAACTTTGATTTTTCAAATGAGTTCTTCGGAGCCATTTTACAATATCCGGGAAAATACGGTCAGGTAAACGATTACAGTGCTTTTGTTGCTAAAGCAAAAGAAAACGAAATCAAAGTAGCTTTTGCTGCTGATATTTTATCATTGGCCGCCTTAACTTCTCCGGGAGAAATGGGAGCTGCAGTAGTAGTTGGAACAACACAGCGTTTTGGTGTACCAATGGGTTATGGTGGTCCTCACGCTGCTTTTTTTGCCACTAAAGATGAATACAAACGATCTATGCCGGGTCGTATTATTGGAGTTTCTATTGATGTAAACGGAAATCGTGCTTTACGTATGGCGTTAGGAACGCGTGAGCAGCATATTAAACGTGAAAAAGCAACTTCAAATATTTGTACAGCTCAGGTTTTATTAGCAGTTATGGCCGGAATGTATGCGGTTTACCACGGACCAAAAGGATTACAATATATTGCAAACAAAGTTCACGCATCGGCGGTTACTACTGCTGAAGCTTTAAATAAATTAGGCGTTTTCCAAACCAATACAGCTTACTTTGATACTATTTTGGTAAAAGCAGATGCTCAAAAAGTAAAAGCTATTGCGGAGAAAAACGAAGTAAACTTTTATTATGTTGATGCTGATACGATTTCTATTTCATTTAACGAAACAACTTCAATTGCCGACATCAACCAGATTATTGCCATTTTTGCTGAAGCTTTAGGAAAAGAAACTTTTACTGTTGCCGAATTAGCTACTGCAAGTCAATTACCTGCTTCATTAGAAAGAACATCACCTTTCTTAACGCATGATGTATTCAACAATCATCATTCAGAAAGTCAGATCATGCGTTACATCAAAAAATTAGAACGTAAAGATTTATCGTTAAATCATTCGATGATTTCATTAGGTTCTTGCACAATGAAATTAAACGCAGCTTCAGAAATGCTGCCTTTATCAATGCCAAACTGGAACAGCATTCACCCTTTTGCACCGGTAGAACAAGCAGAAGGTTATATCACGATGCTTAAAAAATTAGAGGAACAATTAAATGTAATTACCGGATTTGCCGGAACAACATTACAGCCTAACTCTGGAGCTCAGGGAGAATATGCCGGTTTAATGGCTATCCGTGCTTACCATTTATCAAGAGGAGAAAGTCACCGTAATGTATGTTTGATTCCTTCATCTGCTCACGGAACCAATCCTGCTTCTGCAGCGATGGCCGGAATGAAAATCATTGTTACTAAAACTACTCCGGAAGGAAATATTGATGTAGAAGATTTAAGAGAAAAAGCGATTGAACACAAAGATGATTTATCTTGTTTGATGGTAACGTATCCTTCTACTCACGGAGTTTTCGAATCTTCGATTATTGAAATCACAAAATTAATCCACGACAATGGCGGATTAGTATATATGGATGGTGCAAACATGAACGCGCAAGTTGGATTAACAAATCCTGCTACAATTGGTGCTGACGTTTGTCACTTGAACTTACACAAAACATTCGCAATCCCTCACGGTGGTGGCGGACCTGGAGTTGGACCAATTTGTGTAAACGAAAAACTGGTTCCGTTTTTACCAACAAACCCAATCTTAAAAGTTGGCGGTGAACAAGCTATTACAGCTATTTCATCTGCACCTTACGGATCTGCTTTAGTATGTTTAATTTCTTACGGCTACATTACAATGATGGGTGCCGAAGGATTAAAAAGTGCTACTGAGCATGCCATTTTGAATGCTAACTATATGAAATCACGTTTCGAAGGACACTACCCAATTCTTTATACCGGAGAATGCGGAAGAGCGGCTCACGAAATGATTTTAGATTGTCGTGCGTTTAAAGAAAACGGAATTGAAGTAGGTGATATCGCGAAGCGTTTAATGGATTACGGTTTCCACGCTCCTACGGTTTCTTTCCCTGTAGCAGGAACTTTAATGATTGAACCTACTGAATCTGAAGATTTAGCAGAATTAGATCGTTTTTGTGATGCTCTTATTTCAATTAGAAAAGAAATTGAAGCTGCAACAGCCGATGACAAAAACAATGTATTGAAAAATGCACCTCACACATTGGCAATGCTAACTACAGATAGCTGGGATTTTCCATATACCAGAGAAAAAGCGGCTTACCCATTAGAATATATCGCTGAAAATAAATTCTGGCCATCAGTTCGTCGTGTAGATGATGCATACGGTGACAGAAACTTAGTTTGCAGCTGTGCTCCTATTGAAGCTTACATGGAAAACTAAGAAATAGTTTTCGAATTATATATTCAAAACCGACAGGTCTTTTAACTTGTCGGTTTTTTTGTTTCAGGTACCAACCTAACGTGAAACCTGAAACCTGAAACAAATCTACAATCAGAAATCTATAATCTAAAATAGTAGTTGGGCGTGCCAGTATTTAAAAAAGGCCTAATCAACTTTGCGCTCATGAGGCCTTTTCTTAAATACTGTCGGGCTATCCGCGCTACTTTGGTAGCCAACTCCTATCCCTCACGCACAAACGCCATTAACACAACTTCAAAATAAAGTATAAGGTTTTCTATTTTTTAACACTTTTTGAAACTTCGGTTTTATTTGTAACAAAACACAAAAAAACTTTACAATTTTTCCGAAAAAAAATAAATCAAAAAACAAAACTCAATCGTTTGAAATCTCGGTAAAACTTAAAATTCATTAGAAAATTAACAATAAATCCCACAAATAATTATTATTTGATAATTATATGCATGCATAGTATTTTTTATGATAGTTATCATGAATTTATTTATACTTTAGCACTAAATTTATTGGATAATTACTGAATAATGAAAATAAAAATAATAGGCATAGGAAGCTATATTCCAAATAAAGAAGTAAGCAATACTGACTTTGGTGATCATGTTTTTTTGAATGAAGACGGAACTCCTTTTGCTTACCCTAACGAAGTTGTAATTAAAAAATTCAAAGGTATTACCGGAATCGAAAATCGTCGTTATGCCGAAACACAACATACTGCATCTGATTTAGCCTTTTTTGCCGCTCAAAAAGCGATTGCAAATTCCGGCATTGACAGTGAAACTTTAGACTATATTATATTTGCGCATAATTTTGGCGATGTAAAATCAGGAACGCACCAAACTGATATTTTACCAAGTTTAGCGACACGTGTAAAAAACAAATTGGGCATCAAAAATCCAAAGTGTGTGGCGTACGATATTCTTTTTGGGTGTCCGGGCTGGATCGAAGGCGTTTTACAAGCCAATGCTTTTATAAAATCCGGAATGGCAAAAAGAGTTCTGGTAATTGGAGCCGAAACACTTTCAAGAGTAGTAGATGATCACGATCGCGACTCGATGATTTATTCTGATGGTGCCGGAGCCTCTATCCTGGAAGCCTCAGAAGATGAAGCCGGTTTATTATCTTATGAAAGTGCTACTTATGCTAATGATGAAGCTAACTTTTTATACTTCGGTAAATCGTACAATCCTGATTTAGATCCGGATATTAAGTACATTAAAATGTATGGGCGTAAAATTTACGAATTTGCTTTAAGTAATGTTCCATGCGCTATGAAAAGCTGCTTAGATAAAAGCGGTATTTCAATTGATCAAGTAAAGAAAATCCTGATTCATCAGGCAAATGAAAAAATGGACGAGGCTATTATCGATCGTTTTTATAAATTATACGACAAAACTGCCCCTAAAGATATTATGCCAATGAGTATTCATGATTTAGGAAACAGCAGCGTTGCCACAGTTCCTACTTTATTTGACTTGTTGATTCAGGGCAAAATCGAAAATCACGAAATCAACAAAGGCGACGTTGTTATTTTTGCTTCTGTTGGAGCAGGAATGAATGTTAATGCATTTGTTTACCGATACTAAATTAACAGTTTCAGTCGCAGATTTTAGTTTACCTTTTAAACAGACCGAAAACTTTGACTCAAAACAGAATACTAAAAAGTCCGCATTTTAAAATGCGGACTTTTTAGTATATTTGCGCCTTTGCCGTTAAAAACTATAAAATGTACGAAAAAACGTTTCCGAATAAAAGATTCAAACTTACTTTAGAATTTTTACAAAAACACATCAAAACATCTGAAACTATTCTGGATTTAGGAGTTGAAAATCCATTTTCAAAAATCATGAAAGAAGCAGGATATTCAGTAAAAAATACAACTGGTGAAGATTTAGATTTGAACCAGGATGTTTTTCAAAATGAAAAGCAGGATGTTGTAACTGCCTTCGAAATATTCGAACATTTACTAAATCCGTTTACGATTTTAAGCGAAATCAAATCAGACAAGCTTTTAATCTCAATTCCGATGCGTTTATGGTTTTCTCCGGCATATCGTTCTAAAACGGATATGTGGGACAGACATTACCACGAATTTGAAGACTGGCAGTTAGACTGGCTTTTAGAAAAAACCGGATGGAAAATCATCGACAGACAAAAATGGACCAACCCGGTAAAAAAATTCGGACTAAGGCCTTTTTTACGCAGTTTTACCAATAGATATTATATTGTTTATGCTGAAAAAGTAAAAGCATAAACAAATTCCAATATTTAAATTCTAAATTCCAATTTAACCACATTATTGGTAAAATTGGAATTTGGAATTTAAACAGACTGGATTTAATTTGAAAATTATGAAGTATTACATCGTTATTCCCGCACACAACGAGCAAGATTTAATTGGCCTGACCTTACAATCTTTGGTTTCGCAAACAGTTTTGCCTTCAAAAGTTGTTGTTGTCAATGACAATTCAACTGATAAAACAGAAGAAATTGTATTGGGATTTGCAAAGGAAAATTCGTTTATTTCTGTTGTAAACAAAACATCTGATGCGATTCACATGCCGGGAAGCAAAGTAATTCAGGCTTTTCAAAAAGGATTTGAAACACTGGATGCTGATTATGACATTATCGTAAAAATAGATGGCGATTTAATTTTTCCTCCAAATTATTTTGAAACCATTATCAACCACTTTCAGTCTGATCCAAAAATTGGAATGGCGGGAGGATTTTGCTACATCGAAAAAAACGGAGACTGGATCCTGGAAAACCTAACAGATAAAGATCATATCCGTGGTGCACTGAAAGCTTATCGAAAGGAAACTTTTCAGCAAATTGGCGGCTTAAAACCTGCTATGGGCTGGGATACAGTTGATGAATTGCTTTGTAAATATTACGGATGGAAAATAGTTACAAATGAATCTTTACATGTAAAACATCTTAAGCCAACCGGTGCAAATTATAATAAAACGGCACGTTACAAACAAGGCGAAGCTTTTTACACCTTAGGATACGGTTTCTGGATCACAGCAATTGCATCGGCCAAATTGGCAATGATGAAGAAAAAACCTTTTCTGTTTTTTGACTACATCAGAGGATTCTGGAAAGCAAAAAAAGCCAAAACACCTTTATTGGTTACACCCGAACAAGCTAAATTCATAAGAAATTATCGTTTTCAGAAAATGAAACAAAAGTTAATTTGATTGCTAAAACAACCGAAAAACCTCGTCTCATAACCCAAAACTCATAACTTCTTTTTACCTTAGCCAATATTTCTAAAACTATGATGCTAATTCGTTATATATCTCAAATAGGAAGATATTTTTTAATGCTGAAGGAAATTTTCAATAAACAGACCAAATGGCCTGTGATGAAAAAATTGATTTTTAAAGAAATCGACGATTTAATAATCGACTCTCTTGGTATCGTTTGCTTTATCTCTTTTTTTATTGGAGGAGTTGTTGCCATTCAAACGGCATTAAACTTAACTAATCCTTTAATTCCAAAATATTTAATTGGTTTTGCGACACGTCAATCTGTGATTTTGGAGTTTGCTCCTACTTTTATTTCGGTAATTATGGCCGGGAAAATGGGGTCTTACATCACTTCCAGTATTGGTACAATGCGTGTTACCGAACAAATTGACGCTTTAGAAGTTATGGGGGTTAATTCATTAAACTATCTTGTTTTTCCAAAAATAGTAGCCTTATTGATGTATCCTTTTGTTATTGGTATTAGTATGTTCCTGGGTATTTTTGGCGGATGGCTTGCTTGTGCTTATGGCGGATTTTCGACCAGTCAGGACTTTATTCAGGGTGCTCAGATGGAATTTATTCCTTTCCATATAACCTATGCCTTTATTAAAACTTTAATTTTCGCAATGTTATTGGCTACGATTCCGTCATTTCACGGATATTACATGAAAGGTGGCGCATTAGAAGTTGGTAAAGCAAGTACAGTTTCATTTGTATGGACATCTGTTTGTATCATTCTTTTTAATTATATATTAACTCAATTATTATTAGGATAATGATCGAAGTAAAAAACATAGAAAAATCGTTTGGCGACAGTAAAGTTTTAAAAGGTGTTTCGACCGTTTTTGAAACGGGAAAAACGAACCTGATTATTGGGCAAAGCGGATCCGGAAAAACTGTTTTATTAAAAACTTTATTGGGAATTCATACACCGGATTCCGGAACAATTGAATTTGACGGAAGAATTTACTCTGAATTGGAACCGGATGAAAAAAGAGAATTAAGAACAGAGATTGGAATGGTTTTTCAGGGAAGTGCTTTATTTGATTCCATGACTGTTGAAGAGAATGTTGCTTTTCCGCTAAAGATGTTTACCAATGATAATAAAGCAAAAATCAAAGAGCGTGTTGATTTTGTTTTAGAAAGAGTAAATCTGGTTGATGCACACAAAAAACTGCCTTCAGAGATCTCCGGAGGGATGCAAAAACGTGTGGCGATTGCACGTGCGATTGTAAACAATCCAAAATATTTGTTTTGTGATGAACCCAATTCAGGTTTAGATCCAAATACCTCAACGTTGATTGATAATTTAATTAAAGAAATTACAGAAGAATACAATATCACAACCGTAATCAATACGCACGATATGAACTCTGTAATGGAAATTGGCGAAAATATTGTTTTCCTGAAAAAAGGAGTAAAAGCGTGGCAGGGAACTAAAGAAGAAATATTCAGAACAGACAACAAAGATATTGTCAAATTTGTTTACTCTTCAAACCTGTTCAAAAAAGTAAGAGAAGCGTATCTGAAAGGATAAAAAACGATTAGATTATCTATATAAAAATTCCAAATTCCAACCTTAACAGATTGAAATTTGGAATTTTTTATTGAACCATTTCTAATATTCTCTGGCGAATCCAAACCCAATCGATACCCCAACGCCAATATAACTGTTTTTTGAAATGTTACCCAAAAGCTTCACCCCAATACTAGGTATCAAAGCATTGTAGACTAATTTAGATTTTTTTCTCTTATAAAACCACTTATAATTAGCCTCAAAAGGAACACCGTAAAAGGTTTCATAATTGCGTATATAAGTATATGTTTCTTCTGCTTCATCGACAATCCTTCTCTTTGAATCCAGATTATTGCAACTTATTCCGGCAGAAACACTAAAAGACCGTCTCTCAGACATCCATCTTCTGCCATACAATACGGCATATTCAGAATTATCATCTGATTTATAATAGGTGGGCAACGGAAAAAACGGATTAATATCATTTGAGATATAGCCAACTACATTAGCATATCGCAAACTAAAAAGACTTTTTTTGTATTGATAATTTAACTCGGCGCCACCGGAAAAACCAAAATGTTTCATCCCGGTTAAACCTCCGAAAATTTCCCCATAAAGAATTGGGTTTGTTTTTTCAGTGGTTTCAACATCATTATTTTGTTGGGCATGAATAGAACCGGAAAGCAATAAAATAAGAAATGTGCTAAGTAGTCTTTTTATCATAATCAATTTTTTCTGTTAGTTAAAGATGCAACAATTTCGTAAATTTAAAACAAAACACACATTATATTTACGTAAAACTCCATCTTTACAATAAAAAAAACAAATTTCAATTGAAAAGCAATTGAAATTTGGTTTTTATAGTTTTGCTTTACTTCAATTAATGATTACCCGGCAACAGCTCAACTTCGGCGTTTGGATTAAACAAGTACGTTTTTCCAGAACTAATTTCGATACATTCGAAACGTTTGGTCCTGACGGCTAATTTCTTGAATACTTTACCATTTTTAATTCGGAACACACTTCCGTATGGAATCTCAAAAACATAATTCTTATCGCTATTGGCATCGTATTGTTTTAAGGCCAAAGACAATGTGGTATCGGTATCACTGCTTGCAGACGGATTTTTAAAATGTCTGGCCAGTAAGGGCAATAAATGCCCCGGAAAAATTTCAGGTCTGATATAGGGAACCATCAAACGCTGAAAAGTAAACTTCCATTCATTTCCGTGTGGCTTTATATTTCGGCCAAATTTCTCAAATGCTACCAAATGCGCAATTTCATGAATGAGTGTAATTAAGAAACGATATTTATTTAAACTGGCATTTACCGTAATTTCATGTTTACCACCAGGTCCCTTCCTGTAATCGCCATGACGCGTCTGACGTTCATTTACGATTTTAAGGTGAACCTGATTGGCTACGATCAATTCAAAAACAGGCTTTACAGCATGTTCCGGTATATATTTAGCTAAAGTTTCGTTCAAAATAATTATGAATTATAAAGTATGAGTGATGAGTTTTTAACCTGGCTTTTCTTTGATGTAATTATTATACTTTTGATGATTTTTAATACTAACAGCTAATTCATAATGAATTACGGGTTTGTAGACGAAACTTCTAATACTTTTCCGTTAAAATACTTATTTCCGTTAAGCGTAAAATCATAAATATACGTTGCCATTCCTTCGGCAGAAATGGGCGCCTGATATCCCGGGAAAGCTTCGTTGAGCATTTCTGTCTGAACAGAGCCTAAAGCGAGAACATTAAATGAAATACCCAGCTCTTTATATTCTTCTGCCAGCAATTCCGTTAAGGTAATAACGGCCCCTTTACTTGAACTGTAAGCGGCTAATCCTGCAAATTTAAGACTTCCTCTTACACCACCAATTGAACTGATTGTCACGACATGACTCCCTTTTTGAAGATATGGCAAACAAATTCTGGTAAGATTGGCAACTGCAAAAACATTTACCTTATAAATACTTTCAAAATCAGCCTGAGTTGTTTCTGCAAAAGGTTTTAACAGCAAAGCGCCTGCATTATGAACCACTGCATCAACTTTTTTCCAGCCTGAAGACAGAAAATGATCTACTTCATTCAAAGCTGTTTCATCTGATAAATCAACTGAAAGGCACGTTACATTTTGATGTTCTAAAAGGGTTTGAGGTATTTTTCTGGAAATGGCTAAAACCTGATGACCAGCATTAGCAAATTGCAACGCTAATTCGTAACCAATTCCTCTACTGGTTCCGGTAACAATAATATTTTTCATAAAGCAAAAATAAGAAAATCAAATAAATAGACAGATTATTTATTCATTGTAATTTCTTCTGTTGGAGTACTGGCTATTTTAGTCACGGCTGGTAAAAACTCCTGAATAAAAGTGGTCATGTGCGGAATATCCATCAATTTAAATTCATCTGAAACATGATGGTAAAATTCAAAATTTTCAAAATCAAACGTACTTATTGATTGACATGGTTTTCCAAAAGCTTCAAAAAACGAATAATTATCAGATCTGTAGAACAACTTGTATTCAGCCTCTTTTGGTAAAAAACCTATTGTTTTTTTTCCGGTATATTCATTAATTTTTTCAGCCATATTCGATTTATCAAAACCGGTAATGTAGGCTAAATAATCACGCTTCATGGGTACACCAATCATTTCGATATTGAGTTGGGCATACAAATTGAAGTCTTGTTTTTTAAGTTTCTGAACCAGACTTTTAGACCCTAACAAACCTTTTTCTTCTCCCGCAAAAAACACAAAAAGAATACTGCGTTTATTTGATTTTGTCTCGCTAAAATATTTTGCCATTTCTGCAACAGCCGTAACGCCGGATGCATCATCATTTGCACCATTATTAATGGCATCACCTTGTTTATTTTTCTCTAAACCAATATGATCGTAATGCGCACTTAAAACTACAAACTCTTTCTTTAATACAGGATCTGTTCCTTCTAAAACGCCCACTATATTATAGGCTGGTGATTTAAAATTCGTCAATGTATCCCTATATGAAGCAAAATAAGGTTTTACATCATTCTTTTTAAAAAAGTTTTCTAAAAAAACGGCTGCTTTTTCTATTCCTTTTGTACCCGTTTCACGCCCCTCCAGCTCATCGGAAGAAAGGTATTTGAGAAAATCCGAAACTTCTTTCTCTTTTACTTGATAGGTAATTTCAATAGGCCTGGATGCCGATGCTGGTTCTTTTGTACTTACTGCAGATGGATTTGATTTGCAGGCCAGGAAAACAACAGGAACAAGAAAGTATAGTTTTTTCATAAATGAAGATTTAAATCTCTAATGAAGAGGGTTTAAAATATTTTTCACATGCTTTGAATACCTGAATAATTCCTTAAAAAAATAATAGAATACAAACGGGCATAACAGGCTTTGAGAATGGAATTGTTTTTTTGGAAAAGCGTTTGTAAAACAACAATCAAACGTAACATTTCCGGAACATCTCAATCAAAGTTCCTGCAATATAATACTATTTTAACTTTCTTACTATTGTAATATACTTTCCGTTAAACGAATATAAAATCTAACTTGTCCAAACGGGACTCCTAAAAAATTTAAAAAGATGATCTTTATTTTAAAAACTTGTAAAAGAAGCTGAGAAATCCTGAGCTTTCTCTAAGTCATAATGTCGCATCTTTCCTGTATTTTGCTCTATTATAACTTGTGTAATACTTACCGTTTTTATTGTATTCTCCCTATTGATTACCAACCCATTTTCAGAATCATCACGTTTAGTATCGCGATGAAAACCAAAGATTTCTGAAGCTGAAATTTCATTTGTACTCTTTAAGAAATCAACAAACCAGGAAGTTCTTTCTTTTCTGACTTTATCTGAATACAAAGTAACGGATGACCAAATGTAATTTTGAAACTCATTTAGCGGTGTTGTTCTTTTTGCAAAACCATCCCAAATCAATTCATACAATTCCAAATTCTGGCACAAAATCAGGGTAAAAGGTTCTATATCTTCTAAATTGATCTGATACCAGAAATCCTTTGGCGAATCATTAGAAATAATATCCAAAACAATTAATCCACGACTTTTTCTATACGGAAATATGCGGTCATGTTTTACAATTCCTCCGTTGAGAAGTACCAAAACAGTTCCGTATTCGTCAACTGCAAACCAGGTCCCTCCTGCTTTAGGATCTTTTGGATACATAACATTTTTACCGTTATGATAATAACTTCTTGGCGAAATAGCACTCGGACGATTTACTTTTTCATCACGATTTGAGGTTATGATTACAACACCGTCATTATTGATATAACTTACTGTACACATTGTTTTCTATATTCTATTGTAGAATGTGCAACCCCGGAATTCTCATCGGCTGCCTTATTTTCAAATTGTAAAACGGCGACTTTTATTAAAGCCTGATGATGAACACAATGTTCCAGATTATAGAGTAATTCTCTGTAGTAACTACTTTGAATCCTGATCGCAAGTCCACTAATTACCTGTTCTAAGTAAAGGACCCTGTTTTCACTTTTCAATCCTGTTTTTATTTCGGCTATACAGTGTTTTGCAAACTCAGTCTCCGTTTGAATTTGGTTGTTTCTTTCTCTATTACTATAATTCAAAATTCCTGAATCATATCCGTTTTCCAGACATTGAAACCTCTCAATGATCTGTTGTATATTTTCACCAATCGTTGCATTACTTAAAGTATCGCAAGATTTTGAATACTCCTGAGCAGACACCTGATCTAACAGACCAAGTAATTCATCTAAACTGTGACGTATTGATTTTAGTAACATGGCTATTTGAAATTTAGAAGATTAAATACTTTATTTTAGGGTACGGGTAATCAATTTGTATTGAACCTATTGTAATGTACGTTAATATTTTACCTATAGTTTTCAGGAGTATTAAAAACAATTCCGGCTTCTAATAAATACTGCTTTTGAGTCAGAAAACAAAGTATGTTTTACTTCATCTTTTTCTTTCAGCCTTTTAAATTAGTAGCGAAAAGCTATCGCGACTAAAAACAAAAAACCCTTTCAGCCTGTTGAGCCTGAAAGGGTTTTATTAATTATTTTTTTTTAAGGATAATTATCCCGCTATAACTGATCTTGAAATTACGATTTTCTGAATTTCAGAAGTTCCTTCATAAATTTGAGTAATTTTTGCATCACGCATAAAACGCTCTACGTGATATTCTTTTACATAGCCGTTTCCTCCGTGAATCTGAACTGCTTCAACTGCGGTATCCATGGCCACTTGCGAAGCAAATAATTTTGCCATTGCACCACTTACATCATAGTTTTTATGCTGGTCTTTATCCCAGGCTGCTTTCATACACAAGTGGCGTGCTGCTTCGATATTTACAGCCATATCTGCCAGTTTAAAAGCAATTGCCTGATGATTGCAGATTTCTGTTCCAAAAGCTTTACGTTCTTTCGAATATTTTAAAGCCAGCTCATAAGCTCCGGAAGCAATTCCTAAAGCCTGAGATGCAATTCCGATACGTCCGCCTGCTAGTGTTTTCATCGCAAACTTAAATCCAAAACCGTCTTCTCCAATTCTATTTTCTTTCGGAACTTTTACATCACTAAACATTAAAGAATGTGTATCAGAACCACGAATTCCCATTTTTTGCTCTTTTGGGCCAATAGAAAAACCTGGCATATCTTTGGTCATGATCAAAGCGTTAATTCCTTTATGCTTTAATTCCGGATGTGTCTGGGCAATTACCAAATAAACAGATGCCGTATTCCCGTTGGTAATCCAGTTTTTTGTTCCGTTTACGATATAATGATCTCCCATATCAACGGCCGTAGTTTTTTGCGAAGTTGCGTCACTTCCGGCTTCGGGCTCGCTTAGGCAAAATGCTCCGTGAATTTCACCGGATGCTAAACCCGGTAAATATTTTTGCTTTTGTTCCTCGGTTCCAAATTCCTGTAAACCCCAACAAACTAATGAATTATTTACAGACATTACTACAGAGGCCGATGCATCAACTTTTGAAATTTCTTCCATAGCGATAACATACGAAATAGCATCTAAACCGCTTCCTCCATATTTAGGATCAACCATCATTCCCATGAAACCTAACTGCCCCATTTTTTTTACTTGTTCTGTCGGAAAAATTTGTTTTTCGTCGCGCTCAATAACACCCGGTAACAATTCGTTTTGAGCAAAATCTCTGGCGGCTTGTTGAATCATTAAATGTTCTTCGGTAAGATTGAAATCCATAGTTATAATATTTTATTGTTTTTCTAAACCTCTTTTCAGGAAAATAAGTTTAGTGATTGGTTAATTTTTGTTTTTTGAATTGATTTTTTTCTGCAAAAAAGGCTCCCAAAGATAATTTTTAAATGTGAAATTAACAATGCATGCATACAAAATTAAGAGATCAGCAAAGATTACGATAACGTTTTCGTAATAATTTCAAAATTTAGCGCAACAGACATCAAATTTGCAACGTTTTCTGTAAAATTTAAGAATAAATATTTGGGTTAAAAGAGCTTGTACCTAAAAAAGTTTAGTAAAAAACCTTCATTAAAAGATTAAACAATCCTTAAAACGCGTAAATACACGTAAAATAAGTCTTACTAATTTGATTATTAATCTAATACGAATCTAAAAATAAAATTCAGCAATAAAAAAACATGTTTAACAATAAGGATTAATTGACAAATTAACATTATTTTTGCCTAAAAATTATAATATTGACAAAACATGAAAAAGATTTTACTATTACTTACACTCCTTTTTAGCGTACAGTTTTCGACAGTTTTTGCACAAACTCAGTTAGAAGTAAATGGCGTTACTGTTCCAAGAAAAATTGAATTTCAGGGAAAGACTTTACAACTTAATGGTGCTGGCGGGAGATCAAAAATGTGGTTGGAAGTTTATGTGCAGGCATTATATTTATCTCAATTGAGTCAGGATCCGCAATTTATTATCGACAGCGATACAGAAATGGCAATTCGAATAGAAATCACCTCTTCTATGGTTTCTTCAAACAAATTAACCAAGGCCATGAACAGCGGTTTCGAAAAATCTGCAGGAAGCAATCTGGAGCAATTGCGCCCCAGAATTGAAGAGTTCAAATCTTTCCTGAGTGATGCTATTACAGAAAAAGATGTTTTTGTTCTGGCCTATAATCCGCTTGATCAAACGATCAACGTTTATAAAAATGAAACATTAAAAGGAAAAGTTTCAGGATTTGATTTCAAAAAAGCCTTATTCGGCATCTGGCTTTCAGACAAACCAGTTGACGAAACTTTGAAAAAACATTTATTGGGAATATAATTATTCTCCTAATTTTTTATAGAATAGTGAAGCCGAAAACGCATTGTTTTCGGCTTTCTTTTTTTTGTTAGTTAAAATTGCTATTAAATACATTATTCGCATTATTCTATTTTATACTTTTACGCAAACTAAACATATCTCAACAAAATGAAAGATTTATTACAGCAATTTGAAAATAAAGAGCCTGAAATTGTTTTTAACTGGAAAGATTCTGAAACTGAAGCTGAAGGCTGGACTGTTATTAATTCACTTCGCGGAGGAGCTGCAGGTGGAGGAACCAGAATGAGAAAAGGCTTGGATATGAATGAAGTTTTATCATTGGCCAAAACAATGGAAGTTAAATTTTCTGTTTCCGGACCTGCAATTGGAGGCGCAAAATCCGGAATTAATTTTGACCCGAACGATCCTCGTAAAAAAGGGGTGTTACAACGTTGGTACAAAGCGGTTTCGCCTTTATTAAAAAGTTATTACGGAACTGGCGGGGATTTGAATGTGGATGAAATTCACGAAGTAATTCCAATGACCGAAGAATGTGGTGTATGGCATCCGCAGGAAGGCGTTTTTAACGGACATTTTAAACCAACCGAAGCCGATAAAATTAATAGAATTGGCCAATTACGCCAAGGTGTAATTAAGGTAATCGAAAATCCTAAATTCTCGCCTGATGTTACCAGAAAATATACTGTTGCCGATATGATTACAGGTTATGGCGTTGCAGAGGCGGTTCGTCATTTTTATGCCACTTATGGTGGAGATATAAAAGGTAAAAAAGCAATCGTACAGGGTTTTGGAAATGTAGGCTCTGCTGCTGCTTTTTACCTGGCCGAAATGGGTGCAAAAGTAATTGGAATCATTGACCGCGATGGTGGATTAATTAAAGAAGATGGTTTTTCTTTTGAAGAAATCAGAACTTTATTTTTAAATAAAGACGGAAATAAACTAGTTGCCGATAATATGATTCCGTTTGAAGAAATCAATTCTAAAATATGGACGATTGGGGCTGAAATTTTCACGCCTTGTGCTGCTTCAAGATTGGTACAGCAAACCCAAATTGACAGTTTAATTGCCAACGGATTAGAAGTGATTTCTTGTGGTGCGAATGTTCCTTTTGCTGACAAGGAAATTTTCTTCGGGTCCATTATGGAAGAAGTTGATCATAAAGTAAGTTTGATTCCTGATTTTATCTCGAATTGCGGAATGGCAAGGGTTTTTGCTTATTTTATGGAGAAGAAAGTGCAAATGACAGATGAGGCTATCTTTAACGATACTTCTGAAATTATAAAAAATGCGATTGTAAAAGCCCATGCTTTAAATCCGTCAAAAACAAATATCAGTGCAACTGCTTTTGAAATTGCATTGAAACAATTAGTATAGTTTTCTTTATACTTTTATTCTAAACGAGTCAAATAATGTTTGGCTCGTTTTTTTTTGTTTAACCGCAAAGTGCGCGAGGGTTTACGCAAGGTTCGCAAAGCTGTTTTTTTTTAATCTCGCAAAGTCGCGAAGCCGTTAAGAAAAACTTAAAAAAAAGAAAAACTTTGCGCCTCTGCGACTTTGCGAGAAATAAAATAGCGTTCCTTATGTAAACCCTCGCGCACTTTGCGGTTAAATTCCCTCTTTGTTTCTAAACAATTTTTAGTACTTTTAAACGTTTTTAAATAATACAATTACAAAATCAGAATCAAAATGAGTTCAATAAAAGTGAACCCAAATAAAATCAATCCAAACAAAGCGGGCTCTTCTGTTTCTTCTGACCAGAAGAAGTCATTAGCGCTTACTACTCTTATATATGCCGCAATATTGATATTGCTGTTTTTTATCCGTTTTTGGCCTCCATATAATCCGGAAAATAATTCAGCACTAGCCAGCGGAGGTGGCGGAGGTGGTGTAACGGTAAATTTTGGCGACAGTGATTTAGGTTCAGGAGCTAATTATAAAAGTGAAGTTTTAGAAGTAAAAAATAACGTAAAACAAGCTCCTGCAAAAGCAACTCCCGAGGAAGCAACCATAACACAGGAAAATACAGCAACTGATGAAACAGATGTCGTAATTCCGACAAAAGAAAAACCCAAAAAAACAACACCTGTTGTAAAACCGGAAACAAAACCGGTTCCTGAAAAACCAAAAGTTTCGAACGCTACAAACGATGCCTTGTCGAGTATTCTAAAAGGCTCCAATAAAGGTGGTGATGGCGATGATAAAGTAGCCGGGAATAAAGGAAAAGCAGGCGGAAGTTTAGGTTCTAACGGCTATTACGGCACCGGAGGTTCTGGTGGCGGAACAGGCGGAGGAAATGGTACAGGAAAAGGAATTGGTACAGGAAGCGGTTACGGAGCCGGAAGCGGCGGTGGTTCTGGCGGCGGATCAGGATATTCATTAGGAACCAGAAAGGCTTTATCGAAACCCGCACCAAAATACACCTGTAACGAAGAAGGAAGAGTGGTCGTTGAAATTACGGTAGATCAAAACGGAAAAACTATCAGTGCAACGCCTGGAATAAAAGGAACTACAAATACGGCAAGATGTTTACTGGATCAAGCCAAGATTGCTGCCATGAATACGAAATGGGAAGCTGATGCTGATGCTGCGGCCAAACAAGTGGGTAAGATTATTTATAATTTTAGTTTGGATTAAGAAACACGAATTGCACGGATTTACACGAATAAAAAAAGGCTTTCTGATGATTTTCAGAAAGCCTTTTTTGGTATTTATTTCTTTTTTTCATTCAGTTTGTCATTTCGACGTAAGGAGAAATCACACTCGCTAATCAACAAAGATTGGCTTTACTTTGCGTCCCGAAGCTTCGGGATTGTGTGATTTCTCCCTTTGTTCACAATGACATACTCTATAGCTACTTTTTCTTTAATCTATGCTCTATACTCTTTCTTCTTTCTTCTATTCTCTTTCCTCTTTATTCTTTCCTCTATGCTCTTTTTCCGCGTGAGGGATAGAAGCTAGCTACCGAAGTAGCGCGGATAGCCCGACCGCAATAAAAAAATGGGCGAATCAACGTTATGCTGATTGGCCCATTTTTTTATTGTGGTCACGCCCAAATGATTTTACTTAGGACTTGTAGCAATTACAAATTTTAAATTGTTCTTCACCCCTATTTGCAACACATCTACTAAGTCCTGCACTTGTAAGTTAAACGGAATTCGAACTACAACGGTTTGTTCTTTATCTGTTCCTATTTTAGTCATTAAACTGGTTTCGAGATTTTCAAAATCAACCGGTTCTTTGTCAATGTAGAATTTTTTATCTTCTGTAACAGACAAACTAATCAATTGCTTATTGGTCTTTTCATTTGCTTTCGCCTTTGGCAGAGTCATTTTGATAACATTAGGGTTTGCAAGCGTTGAGATAATAAGAAAAAACAACAGCAGGAAAAACATAATATCACTCAGTGATGAAGTCGCCACTTCGGCATGAAATCTTCTTTTTCTCTTAATAGACATACCTTATGCTCTTTGAATTATGTTTACAAATTCTAATATTTGTTTCTGAATTTTTAAAGCAAAATCATCAATTTTCCCGTTCAGTAAGTGGTAAGCGCTATAGGCAATAATACCTACAATAAGCCCGGAACCGGAACTGATCATTTTTTCGTATAAACCTCCGGAAATGTTTCCGATACTAATATTTTCAGTAACCGAAATGCTGTAGAAAATCTTAATAACCCCGGAAATAGTTCCAATAAAACCTAATGTTGGTGCAATACCGGCAATAAGTCCCAGATGCCCTAAACGTCTTTCCATTTCTCCAATTTCGATATCGGCAGCACGGTCCATATTAGATTCAATTTCAGCAATTGGCCTTCCAATTACCAACACACCTTCTTTTAAGATATTTGCAGCAGCAGTATCGCTTCTTTCAACAATTGTTCTCGCCAGTTCAATATTACCGGCATTTAATTTATCTCCTACGTCCTGCATTAATCGGCTATCAATTCGGGACGCTTTGCTAATATATAGGTAACGCTCAAAAATAACATAGATCGTGTAAAACAATAGAATAGCGATGGGTATTAAGAAAAAACCTCCTTTTAAGATAAAACCTAAAACTGAGATCTCTGTATTGGGTGCAATTTTTTCGATAACTACGTTAGATGCGGCGTTTGCAATGGTATCTGTTTGTAATTGAATAAAACTAAACATATATTAATTCTGGTTTTTAATAATTAATTCTAAAAAATATTTGAAATTTGCAATAAAGATAATTTTCGCTCTAATATAAAACTAAAAAAATCGAAAATTATTTCAATCCACAACTCTTTTATCCAAAATATGAATTATCAGGAAACCACAAACTGGATGTTTAATCAACTCCCAATGTATCAACTTCAGGGCGCATCAGCGTATAAGGAGGATTTGACCAATATCAAATTGCTCGCAGCACATCTTAATCATCCGGAAAAGCAGTTAAAATGCATTCATGTTGCGGGAACAAATGGTAAAGGATCGACTTCGCACATGCTGGCTTCGGTTTTACAGGAAGCGGGATATAAAGTGGGTTTGTATACTTCGCCCCATTTAAAAGATTTCAGGGAAAGAATCAAAATCAATGGTGCCGAAATTTCTGAAGATTTTGTTTGCGAATTTGTCGCCAAACACAAAGATTTTTTTGAAGCCAATGATATGAGTTTTTTCGAAATGTCTGTTGGTTTGGCTTTTGATTATTTTGCTGCTGAAAAAGTAGATATCGCTATTATCGAAGTTGGCCTTGGCGGACGATTAGACGCCACAAATATCATTACACCCTTAGTTTCTGTTATTACCAACATCGACTTAGACCACACTCAGTTTTTAGGAAATACTCCGGCAGCAATTGCTGGGGAAAAAGCGGGAATTATTAAACCGGATGTTCCGGTTGTTATTGGTGAATATACAAATGAAACTCAGCCTGTATTTTTGGCTAAAGCCGAAGAAAACAAAGCGCCGGTATATTTTGCTTCTGATTTAATTTCTACAGTTTTTCCTTCAGATCTAATTGGAGATTATCAATTTCATAATAAAAAAACAGTTCAGCAGACGATTGCGGTTTTGAACGCTCAAAATGAATTTAAGGTTTCTGATGAAAGCTTAAAATCTGGTTTATTGAAAGTGGTAAAAAATACGGGCTTGCAGGGAAGATGGCAGCAATTGGGAACAAACCCTAAAATCATTTGTGACACGGCACACAATAAACACGGATTGGCGGTTGTGATGCATCAGCTTCAAAATGAAAAATTTGAAAAATTACATATTGTTTTAGGCGTTGTAAACGATAAAGACCTGGATTCTATTTTGCCTCTTTTTCCTAAAAATGCGCAATACTATTTCTGCAGACCTGATTCGTCAAGAGGTTTAGACACTGAAATCCTGAAAGAAGCGGCTAAAAAATATGATTTATCAGGAGAGAAATACGCTTCTGTAGCCGAAGCTTTCGCAACAGCACAGCAAAACGCTGCAAAAAACGATTTTATTTATGTTGGCGGAAGTACTTTTGTCGTTGCTGAGTTGCCATTAAACTAGCGGAATTTTAAATTATCAGAAAAAGACTAAAAAAACTTCTCTTATAATAAATTCAATTACAACGAGATAGAAAAAACTTTAAAAAAACTTTAAATTTTTAGCGGGTTTTGTTTGCAGAACTGAAAAAGTGCCTTATATTTGCACTCGCAATCACAAACGATAGCAACCTAGTAAAATAGGGCGATTAGCTCAGCTGGTTCAGAGCACCTCGTTTACACCGAGGGGGTCGGGGGTTCGAACCCCTCATCGCCCACCAAGAAACTCCTTAAGAAATTAAGGAGTTTTTTTTATGTCATACTTCACATAATTCGTTTCGTTTCAAAATAATCTCAATTTATTAAAAAACACCAATCCTAAGCATTCTGTTTTTATGTACTATTGTAAAAACTTTTACCTGATTACTTAACACATGTACATCGAAAAAAAGATAGATGTGCACCATAAAGTAGAACAAATAAGAAAGTTGATAGTAATTTTGCAAGACAAGAATCTTAACAATATTTAGGACATTACATGATAAAAGATATTTGGAAACAACCTTCAGCAGGTTTTACGGAAGAAACAATTGGAAGAACAGAAGATCAAATACTTCAAAAAGAAATCGAAATTGGATTTAAATTTCCAGCACTATATAAAGAACATATAAAACTACAAAATGGTGGTCTTTTATGGAAAAGTGCTTTGAATTATAACG
This sequence comes from Flavobacterium sp. FlaQc-48, assembly GCF_044007335.1. Classification (NCBI taxonomy): domain Bacteria; kingdom Pseudomonadati; phylum Bacteroidota; class Flavobacteriia; order Flavobacteriales; family Flavobacteriaceae; genus Flavobacterium; species Flavobacterium sp. FlaQc-48. The sequence continues at coordinate 45,260 of NZ_JBIPCR010000029.1, forward strand.
GAGAAGTAAACGAACTTTTATGTAATGCCTCTGTTTTTGATCCAATAATTAACCACAATGGTTATAAGACCTTAAAGGATGTTTTATTAGAATATATGGATAAAGAGAAATTAGAAAATTCTTCAGATACAAATTTTCTTTATTTAGACAGACTTCCAATTCTTTCCACTATGGGCGGTGATACAATATTGTGTTTTGACTATGGTTATAATGTTGAAAACGAATATGAAACACCAGAAATTGTATATTTTGAATTAGAGTGTGCTGAAAATGGCTACGAAGAGAGAATAAGATTAAAATCTTACGATGAACTAATTAATAATTTAGTTTATTATGGCTATGAATCGACTTCTTTTTATATTGGTGTAAAATCAAATGAATCAATTGATAAAATTGCTGAATGGATTAACAAATCACTTGGGCTACAACTTGAAATAAAGACAGATGATTATTACGGTTGGTACAACTTCGAAAAATGGTATTGGGGAGAATTAAAACTAAATACGAGCCTGTTGGCAAATATTAAATTAACACCTAATCAGTTTTTGAGTAACACGTTCCTTTTTCAAAACAACAAAGAATTTAATTATGTTATTGATATTGATCTAAGACTTGGAGTAGATTCTTTTCAAGACAACTCTAATAATTTAATGTCAATCTTAATGGATAAGTTTCAACCATTTTTATTGGATATAGATTGGACTTTTTTAGAAGTACCATTTCATAAGGAAAATAAAATTGAATTAGAAAAAATAATGCAAACTTTCTAGTATTAAAATAAATTTTCAAAAAATGTCAGAATTGCTATTAAGTGTTCGATTGCTGTCCCTGACACCCCACCAAAAACTCCTTAAGAAATTAAGGAGTTTTTTTTTGTATAATTGTATCATACAATTTCAAACCTGTTTTTTACTAAATCGGAAATCTCTGAGAAATTTTAAATATCTTTGAATTATGAGCACACTATCAAAACCAAATCATATAGGGCGAAAAATTAGCCGTATTCGTGAACTTCGCGACATGAAACAAGAAGCTTTGGCACAAGCTTTAGGAACAAACCAGCAAACTATATCTGCTATTGAAAATAGTGAAACTATAGAAGATGGAAAACTTGCAGAAATTGCAAAAGCATTGGGTGTAACAGTAGAAGCAATCAAAAATTTTTCAGAAGAAAATATGATTAATTTTTTTAACACTTTTAATGAAGCTGTAAATAATAGCCACTTTGCAAGTACTAATTACAACTGTACTTTCAACCCCCTTGATAAAGTTGTAGAACTTTACGAACGTTTAGTTCAGGCTGAAAAAGAAAAAGTTGAATATCTTGAAAAAATAATAAAAGGGAAATAACCTTTAAAAAGCAAAAACTCCTTAAGAAATTAAGGAGTTTTTGTTATGTCATTACCTGAGCTCTATTTTTATTTAATTCCAATTTTTCAATAATTCACTTGCAAGTTCTTTTACAACTTCTTCATCACTGTTTAAAAATGTTTTAATTTCTTTTTTTGCTTTTTCTCCTTTAACCATTGCTAATGCTTGCAAATATGTTCTTGAATTTAAATCGCTTTCTTTTCTGGTTTCTTCACAAACTTTAATTAACAAATCTACTGAACTAATATCTTTTAATCTTCCCAATCCTAATGCTGCATCATATCTGATTGAAAAATCTGACTGATCACTTTTCAGGATTTTTTTAAAAAGTTCTTTATGTTTTTCTAATGGAAAATTTGCCAAATATTCTATCGAGCTTCTTTCCCAATCTTGATCTTCACCATTATTTTTATATATTTTTTCGAATGTACTTTGTTGATTATTTATATTATTCTCAATAAATAAATTCACTAGAGCAACTGTTCTATATTCTTGATCATTTATTAAGTCTGGCAAAAGATCAATTACTTTTTGATTTTTACTCCCTTGCAATGCAACAGCACTCCAATATCTTACAGAAGAATTTTCATGTTTTAAGAAGGCAATTAGAATATTTATACTTTCAGTATCTTTTCTACCTTGTAGCGCTCTCACTAATTCTCCAATTACCTTTTCGTTTTTACATTCTTTTAAAGTATTTTGAACATATGATAATAACTCGTCAGAATAAATTAATTTATTTTTTGAAACCGAAAAATAATAATCATCTGAAACCTTTTTTGTTTTTAATAATTCTAACCAAAACTTTACATTCTCAACCTTCTTTGATTCAAAAAAACAATCTAATAAATCATCTGAAATACTATCCTTTTGAGTTGTTAATGATCTTAGATATTCATTATCACTATTTGTTGGGCTATTAGCCAAAGCTTGTAAGGCAATTTTTCTTATTTTATCATTGTCTAAAAGCGGCTTAAAGGTTTCCAATAAATCCCCCATTTGGAGTTCTTTTACCGTATAAATTGCATACCCTTTTATGTTCATATCCCAATTTTTAACAGCCTCTAAAACAATTTTCTCTGTTTCGGCATTTTTTCCAGTTTGTGATAATATCTGAATAGCTAAAATTTTAGCTTTTACATTTTCACTATTATATCTTTTGTATGCTGTTTCCTGTAAACTATTTTTGCCTAGTTTGAAAAACAAAGGCAACATATGGGCATCACCAAAGTTTTCGTTTTCTACTAAAAAGTCAAATAGTTCAGTAGTATGTTTCGTTTTTAAATTCAGTAATGCCATTCCGCACCAAACTAAATTCCCTTTTTCTTTTTCTGTTTTTAATTTCTTTAACAATTGTTCTTCTTTTGTGAGATCATTAGAAGCTCCAATTATTAAATATGAAAACAAACGTTGAAATGAATTGTCTGAATTCAATAGCTTATCAATGTTATCAATATATAAATTGTCATTTTTAAAATCGCTTAACGGAAAGTTTGTTAACGTTTGTCCTTTTAAATTTGATGCTAATTGTGTGATATCACTTTGTGGAGTTAAAAGATGCGGATATTTTGAAAACAAATCATTTAGTTTTTTTTCATTAAATGTTTTGTCTAAAGACAATTTAAAATCAATTTTAAAATTTGTTATATCCTGGCATTGAACTTTTATAAAAAAAGTCAAAAGGATAATTGTAATAATAAGTTTTGTTTTCATTTGTACTTTTTTCTTCATTTCGTAATTCTTTTTTACCAGTAATCAAATAGTACCAATACATTTCTTTGACTGATTTTGTGCAATTTAGCATTTCGTAAGGCGAATATAAGAATATTCAAAATACAATTTATCAACGCAATTTAGATTAAAACAGAATGATTTCTCTGTCTGATATTATTCAAAATTTTTCCAAATCCTGTAGAAGATATTTCGTAAATAAGTTAGTAAAGATCCACAAAAAAACTCCTTAATTTATTAAGGAGTTTTTTTAGAATTAAAAAACAAATATTGTCTGTTGCTACTTATTCTATTTTACCTGAATAATTTCACTTTTTATAGAATCATTCGGCTTTAGTGTATCCTTTTCTTTATTGATGATTTCATTATCGCTAATGGTATCATTATCGATTACTGCGGGTTCTCCATCTATTACAGCTTTTCCCATACAACTTGTTAAAGAAAAAAGAAGACTCAATGAGAACAGAGCCATTTTTTTAATGGGTTTAATCCTGATTCTGCTAATTCTATTTCTTAAATCATCATATTTGATACTCTTCTCATTCTTAATTTGATCCAACTTAAAATGCCCGCAAATACTTTCCTTTCCTGAATTTTCAATCAAATATTTTTTAATTTCCTTGTTCTCCATTTTTGTAAAATCAATTACTGTTTTACTACAAGAATTACAAAATCTACCCTCATTGTTTGGTATCATTGTATTCCAATTTTGACTGCAGGGTTTTGGTACATTAATTTGATTTTCCATTTGATTTAAAAATTACTAATTGTTGTTTTTTAAGGTTCACTACTTCTTCAGGCAAGACAAATATAATGCCGCAATAAATGAACTCTTAAAATTGAGAAAAAATATAGTTGCAGTTTTTATTAATCAATTACTCAATTTCACTTTTATTATTTTAAAATTTCCGTTTTCATCTTCTTCCCATTTATCTTGGCCAATTAAATAATATTTTCCTTTTTCTTTAATTATCCGATTTTCAAAATCCTTATCTTCTGATATGAATGCATTAGTTTTTGCGATCATATGCCAGGTTCTATTTTTAAATGACCAGATTGAAATATTATTCCACCAACCTTGATTTGTTCTTGAAAAAACTATTATTTCGTTTGCCTTGTCATTATTAACATCTTCAGTTTTCGCTACAAAGATCCCTAAACTTTGAGCAAAACTTATTTTAGGAATATTACTTTTAAATTGAATATCTATATCACAATTATTTTTTCCACATTCAATTTCATTTGTTATTACATTCCATTTATAATTTACAAATGCCGTATCGTCAATTTTATCATTATCAAAATCCCCAACAAAAAACTTTTTCTTATGTATTTCTATTTCATTCAGAATGGGCTTTTCTAGTTCCGGTTTTTTCGAAATACTTTTTTCTGTTTTAGTTCCGCAACTATAAATAACCAAAAGCAAAATTAAAAATCTAATTTTCATAATTACATTTCCTCTATCATACTAAACGTCGATTAACTCATTTGCATCAGCAATAAAAAATCTTAATCTATTGAACTTATAAACGTTCAATACTTTTTATGGTAATCCCAACAAAGCAATCATCCATACAGCCTTTTTCGACATATCCGCATTGCGATATTAAGCCATCATTTTTTGCTTCAAAATAATTCGTTGCATTTTTTCGTTTAATAAGCCATTCCTCTTTTGCTTTAGCGTAGATTTCATCTAATGTTAAAGCAGCGGCGCCATTTTGATGACTATTTATTTCGCTTTCATTCTCTGTCCACTCTAATTGTTCTGCCGGAATATTGGCTGTATTACCAATATATTTAAAATTTCGGTATATGATTTTTCCGTTTGAAACTGTTATTGTAGTCTGCCAGCTGTAAGTTGCAAATACCGAACCTCCGGCAACAACATATTTATATGAATTTTTCGAAGATTCTTTAAAATTTAACCACGTCGCCTGACTGCTTTGAAAATCGTTTTTATAACTCAAACTTTCATCTGAAGAACAGGAAATTATTAAAGTAATGATGAATAATAATGCTATGTAATAAATTTTATTTTTCATAATTTATCTATTTAATCTTATACTTTATTTTTTCACTTCTAAACTATAACATAAATTCAACTTTTTAGTGGGCTTGCTCAATAGAACACTTTTAAACCAACATTATTGCAACTTATTCTTCAAAAACTAAACCCATCTGTATTAAGTGGTTTATCGTTTTCTCTTCTAATAAATCTTTAGACAAACTTGAATGCACAATATTCATCGAACTAGGAAATTGAATCGTTCTTAATTTATTGTTTTTTAAAGTAACATCTTCTAATTTTTTATTTTCGGAAAGGTCTAAGCTTTCCAACATTGTGTTTTGCATTATCAATCTATTAATTGAAATATTATCGGACAAATGAATAGATTTTATTGGATTTTCATCAATGTAAAGTGCTTCAAGAGACAAGTTTTTAGATAAATCTATTCCTGCTAAGCTACTTTTGCTAATATATAAGTTGATTAATTTAGTATTATTAGTCAGGTCTAAATGAGTATGACTAACGTATTTATTGGACTCCCTATCATGATCTCCTCCTAAAGAAAGGGATTTTAGATTTACGTTTTTTTCGAGATTGATTGCCGAAAATGCATTATCTAATATAAATAACTCTTCTAAGAGAACATTTTCTGAAAGATCAATCTCTGATATTTGATTCCAGGTTATATCTAATTTTTTTAATTTGGGAAAACAATTAACATCAACTGAATCTAATTCACTATTTTCCAGCGTAAGCTCTTCTAATTCCGGCAAACCGTTTTCATCCCAGCTACATGATGGTCCATATGAACAATAAATTTTTTTAAGCGATTTATTTTTTTCATTTAGAGTAGCATCAAGCCTCATATGTTCGAGATGTACTTCTTGCAGATTTATATTATTTGTTAAGTCTAAATCTTCCAATTCGTTTAAACCATCAAGAAATATTTTTTTTAGGTTGATGTTCGTTTTTAAGTCTAATTTTTCTACAAATAAATTCCCCAGTATGAGAACTTCTAATAGTTTGTTTTTTGAAAAATCAATTTCTGTAAGATGTTCGCTATCTTCAATAGTAATATTTTTTAATTTCAGATTATATCCAAGATCCAACTCTTCTAAGTCATATGAATTTATAGTTAGTGTTTCCAAATTAGGAAAATACTTAATTTCATTGATAGAAGTTAAACTGAAGCTATGGCGCTCGCAATTAAGTTCTGTTACTTCGGCTAATGAATTAATTTTTAAGTCTAACAGTAATTTTTTAAAATTTTCATCTTTAAAATTAATATCTGACATTTTTTTTTCATTGAAGTCCATTATAAAAGAACGCAAACAATTTAATATCTTATTCATCTAACAACATTTTATGATACATTTCTTCTCGTAATTTTTTAAATTCTTTATTTAAAAGGAATATCAATTTTTCAGATTCATTTTGATTTTGTACCTCTTCAAGTAATATTCCTATTGAAACATTATGAGAGATTTCTTTATGATTAATAACAAAATTTACATGAACTGAATCTTCCAGAAAAAAATCTGAATAATGGTTTTGCAAACCTAATTCCTTTTGATTAATAAGCAGGTCTATTAAATTTTTAATTTCCACAGGTATTTCAAAAGGAGCTTCAAATCCAATATCTGCTTCTATTTTTGACTAATTTTGTTCCTATTGTAAAAACTAATTTGTCCTTTGCATTCATAATAGATATCAGTAAAAATCGTAAATTTTAATAAACGTTCCGTCCAGCCATCAGAATATAAATAGGACAGGATATATTCTTCATTCAAAGCATAATTACCTGCCTCATCAAATCTTTGAAAATCTAATTGTCTAAAGCTCATTTCTACTTTTGTTTTTAATACCAGAGGATCAATTATAAATAATATTATTAAAAAAAATGTCAAAAGTTTCAGTTCTTTAAACACTTTAACGAATATAACATTTTACTACAATTAATAAGCTATTCCAAATTGGCTTACAAATCAAAAACCTCCAAAGTCATTTGATTTTGGAGGTTTTAGGTTCAAATTTGCTGTTTAATATTGCAGCACTACATTAAGATCAATTCGTTAGATTAATCATTTATACTTGTATGATAATTATTTCATCAGGCTAATATTAGTTAAACCACCATCAGATAAGATTTCAGTACCCACTATAAAAGCCGAATCATCTGACGCTAAAAATACAGCAGCATGACCAATGTCAGACGGAAGTCCTTGTTTGCCTACTGGTGTAATGTCTATCCACATTTGTTTTACGTTTTCTAGCTGTTCTTCTGGTACGAGTTTTCCAAAAACAGGCGTATCAATAGAACCTGGTGAAAGCGCATTTACCCTTATTTTTCTTGATAGTAAATCCAATGACAGCCCTTTTGCCAATGATATAATAGCCGCTTTTGCTGCTCCATAAATTGCCATTCCCGGAGCGGCACGATGTGCAGCACTAGAACCGATAAGAATGACAGAAGCACCATCGTTTAAATACGGAAGCGCTTTTTGTACCGTGAAATAAGCACTTTTCAAATTCAAATCCATATAACTATCATAACTTTCCTCTGTAGTATTTGCTATGTCTCCCATTGCAACACCATCTACAACTCCGCCCGCATTTACTACCAATACATCAATTTTGCCAAATTTATCGAAGGTCTTTTTGAATGTATTTTCTAAATCGTTGAAATTCGTAACATCGCCAGAAATACTGATAAAATTTTCACCAAGGATTTCTATAGCATGGTTTAATGTTTTCTCATTTCTTCCTGTAATGGTACCAACAGCTCCTTCGTTTTTGAATGCCTCTGCAATACCAAATCCAATTCCACTATTACCGCCTGTAACTACTGTTACCTTATTTTTTAATTTGCTCATTTTGTTTCTTTTAATTTTTTAATAGATGAAATTATATCCCGTAAATACCTCCTGAAACAGAGATTTTTTCTCCCGTGATCCATGCTGCATCATCAGAAGCAAGAAATACGGCAACTTTTGCAATATCTTCCGGTTGTCCTGTACGGCCAAGCGGTGTAGTGGCAACTAATTTCGCTTCGAAATCACTACCTATAAAGCCGGCACTATGTGAACCTTCTGTTTCTACCACACCTGGTAAAATAGAATTGATACGGATGTTTCTTCCGCTGAATTCTTTCGACAAAGAAATCGTGATGGCATCTAATGCGGCTTTAGTTGCAGAATATACGGCACCTGTTGGCAACGGTGTGTTGCTTGCGCCTGAACTAATATTGATAATATTTCCTCCCTTTTCACCAAACAATTTTAAAGCTGCCTGAATAGCAAATAGAGATCCCAAAACATTCGTATTAAATTGCTTGTGAAAAGATTCTTCTAAAGCTTCTTCGATAGGGGCATATTGATAAATGCCGGCATTATTTACCAGAATATCTAATGCTCCAAAAGCATTTTTTGTTTCTTCGAATAATCGGTTAACATCTGATTCTTTAGAAACATCACCCTGAACCGAAATTGCTATTCCTCCATTATCTGTTATCGTTTTTACTACTTTATCAGCATCTTCTTTACTTGAAACATAGTTAACAATAACCTTTGCTCCTTCTGCTGCAAAATATTTTGCAATCGAAGCACCAATTCCTTTTGAAGCACCTGTAATAATGGCTACTTTATTTTTTAATTTACTCATTTTTGTATTTTTAAAATGTTACAGATGCAAATTTAGAACGGATTAATTTATTTTAGTAACTTTGTAACTAAAAGTAACAGTAACCTTGAAGTAACAAAGTAACCTTATGGAGTGTAACATACCTGAAAAAGAACAGCACAAAAAAGAAATGATGGCTGTTCAGGACTCAATGGACGTGCTAAGCGGAAAATGGAAAATAGCCATTATATCGTCGATCTGTTTTTATAACAAAAGAAGATTTTCTGATATCCTGAATGATGTTGTGGGCATTTCAAATAAAATGCTAAGCAAGGAATTAAAAGAATTGGAAATAAATAAACTGATTAAAAGATCTGTTTTAGAAACACAACCTATCACTGTTCAGTATACACTGACGGACCACGGAAAAACACTGCAGACAATCATTAATAATTTGACAGATTGGGGTATAGAACATCGAAAAAAAATTATTGGTGATTAATGTCTTTTTTATTTTCAACATAAAATTTCTTCTATAACGTTTATTATTATAACGAAAAAAAAGGTAGTCGAATTTAGAGTACTATTCAAATTTTCATACATTTGAAAAAACAAAAACAATGAATAGAAAAGGTTGTCTTCCTCCGCCAAGAGTTTAATTTCTTTCTAAAATAAGATGAAGTTATAAGTTGATAAAATGTCAACTGTTTTTCTGTGCTTCATATTTAACTAGTAATTAATTAAATCTTGTTCGGTTTCGGACAATCCATTTTCATGAAAAATTCATATTTAAAACTACACTTAGCTGTAATACTTTCGGGTTTTACCGGTATTTTCGGTAAGCTCATTTCTCTAAATGAAGGAATCTTAGTTTGGTACAGAACCTTTTTTTCTGCCATTATTTTATTTTTTCTTATCAGGCTGACCAAAACAGTAGTACAAATCAACATTCGGGAAAAACTAAATATTGCTAAAATTGGATGTTTTCTCGCCATTCATTGGGTATTTTTTTATGCCAGTATCAAATACTCCAACATTTCTATAGGCGTAGTTTGTTATTGCTTAACAAGCTTTTTTACTGCCATTTTTGAACCATTGCTCAATAGAAATAAACTCGTTTTCTCTCAATTCGTATTTAGTGCGATCACACTATGTGGAATAAGTTTGATTTTCCATTTTGACAGCTCGTATCACACAGGAATTCTATTAGGCTGCATTTCATCTGCATTTGCAGCGCTTTATACTATTTATAATGAAAAATTAGTTAAAACATACGACAGCAAAATCATTAATTATTACCAAATGACCGGAGGTACAATTTGCTTAACAATCCTTATGCCCCTTTATCTGATTTTCTTTCCTGCTAAAAGTTTAATTCCCAGTGAAAATGACTTTTATTATCTGATTTTATTATCCTTATTTTGTACGGTTGGCTTGTATGTTTTATTTGCAGAAGCTTTAAAAAAAATACCTGCTTTTACAACTAATCTTACCTTTAATTTAGAACCTGTTTATGCTATAATTTTAGCTTTTGTATTTTTTAATGAAGGAAAAGAAATGAGTATATCCTTTTACTTTGGATTGTTTTTCGTGATGACTTCGGTTATCCTGCAAACCATTATTTCATTAAGAAGAAGTAAATAAAAAAGAAACCTCCAAAGTGAATCGCTTTGGAGGTTTTAAGTTTTTTTAGTTTATTTTACCAGGGACTAACTCCGGTTTCATCTTCTATATCATTGCTGAAAAATTGTCCTGTAGGGGCATTTTCATCTGTTAATGTATGTTTAATTATAAAATCTACTGCACTTTCTACAGTTCCCGGTCCGCTATGGTGGTTAAAATCTGTTGCGGTATAACCCGGATCAATTGCATTTACTTTAAATGGTAACTCCCTTAATTCGTAAGCCAAATTAATGGTGTACGCATTTAAAGCTGCTTTTGATGTTCCATAACCTGATGATTTAAAGTTATAATATTTCCAGGTTGGATCGCTGTGTAAGGTCAAAGATCCAAGCCCTGACGTAATATTACTGATTCTTGGACTGTCTGATTTTTTAAGCAATCCTAAAAATGCCTGTGTAACGCTGATAACACCAAAAAAGTTCGTGTCAAATACTTCCTGAATATCTTTGATCGGAGTATTCGAAGCATTTTGAGGTAAAGCCCCGCTAATTCCAGCATTGTTAATCAGAATATCTAATTTTCCCTGTTCGCTTTCAACTGTATTTTTGGCAGCTAAAATAGAATCGGGTTTTGTAACATCAATTTCAATTGCTTTGATATTTCCGAATCCATTTGCGGTTAATTCCTTTACTACTGCTTTTCCTTTTTCAAGATCGCGTGATCCTAAATAAACAAACAATCCTTTTTCCGAAAGTTTTTTGACTGTTTCCAATCCAATACTTCTATTTGCTCCTGTAATTAATACTGATTTCATTTTTCTATATTTTAAATTATTGAAACAAAGGTCTTTCAATTCAAAATGGAATCATTTGCCATTTGGCAAAAAATAACTTTATTGGATATTTTTTCGAATCCGGCTTAACGAAGATTGCGTAACCCCCAAATAAGAAGCGATATAAGAAAGCGGAATCCTATTGACAACATTTGGATAAATCTCCAAAAACATCAAATAACGTGTCGTAGCATCTTCTGAAACTAATGGACTTCTTCTTTCCACTTTTTGTCTCAGCGCTTTCGAAATAATTTTATGTACAATGGCATCCCAGCCAATAATAGTATCAGAAAGTTCCAGCCAGTCCTTTCTGGAAAAAACAATTAGTCTACAATTCGTAATGGCCTGAACATATGCCATCGAGGGAATTTCATTATCAAAACTTTCCAAATCGACTACCAGATTATTTTCTTCAATAAAATATTTTGTGATTTCTTCGCCTTTATTATTGTAATAACAAACACGCACAATTCCGTCTAAAACAAAGCCAACTTGTTTAGAAACTTTCCCTGCTTCCGAAAAATATTCATCTTTTGGAAGATCTAATTCAGTTGCTTTTTTCGAAATCAAATCAATTTGCTGCTGATTTAAATTTCCAAATTGCAATATGTACTCTATAAACTCTTTCATAACTGCAAGTTAGTTAAAGTTACTTTCTTATAATTTGTCATATGGCAAAAAAATTAAACACTCCTGACATACCCTTGTCACCAGACCACTTTACTTTTGAAACATAATAAACAATTAAAAACAAAATTATGAATTTAGCCTCATTAAGAATTATCACTGCCGACATTAAACGTTTAGTTCCGTTTTTAGAAAATGCAACTAATTTAAAAGCGATCTGGTTCACGGACGATTTTGCAGAAATAAGAACAAGTTCATCAACTTTGGCAATAGGAAGCACAAAAACATTAAGCCTCTTTGGCGAAGGGGTTGCACAACCCGCAAATAACAAAAGTGTAATCATAGAATTCCGTGTTGAGAATGTTGATGATGAATATGAAAGGATTAAGGATTTTGTCAACGATATAGTTCAGGAGCCAACAACGATGCCATGGGGAAATCGTTCATTGTTATTTCGGGATCCGGATGGTAATTTGATTAATTTTTTTACCCCTGTTTCTCCGGAAGCTATTAAAAAATTCAACGAATAAATTGCATCTGCAATGAAATTTCAAAAAAAATGCCCCCAAATTGTGTCTAACATTTTGGGGGCAGTTCATTATGAGGTTTTTTATGATTTAAGATCTACTATTTACCTAACAACTTTTCTGTTTTACCTAAGAAATTTTCCGTCGCTTCTTCAATATTGAGGTTCATACGTTCTGCTAAAATCGTTAACCACCAGATAGATTCTCCCAGTTTATGCTGCAATTCTTCCTGAGTATTTTCTTTTGGCCATCTTCCTTGTTGCGACATGACATGACGCCCAACTAAACCAGCATCGGTCAAAAAAGCTAATGCATCTTCTTCAACTGTCCACTCACTTCCATGATGTGCTAACTCTAATTCATGATAACGTTGTCTTATTTTTAAAGAACGTTCTTTTAGTTGTTCAAAATTTATTGATGCCATAATTTAGTTTTTATTGAATAACTCCTTAAATGCTACAGGGCTTAAATTCGTCTTTTTCTTAAATAATTTATTGAATGACTGTGGATGCTCAAATCCCAGTTTATACCCAATTTCCGAAACAGAAAAAGTACCGTTAGCGATATATTCCTTTGCTTTTTCGATTAATTTATCATGAATAAACTGCTGAGTATTCTGACCACAAAGATTGCGTAACAAATCACTCAGATATCTTGGCGACAAATTCAATTCATCAGCTAAAAACTGCACCGTTAGCACACCATTTACGAGTGTTTTTTCACTGTCAAAATAATCATTTATTACAGTTTCTAACTGAGCAAGCGCATCATGATTAATCGCTTTTCTGGTAATAAACTGTCTGTTGTAAAAACGATTGCTGTAGTTCAGTAAAAGCTCAATTTGAGAGATAATTACATCCTGACTAAAACTGTCTATTCGTTCATTAAGCTCAGTTTGGATCGAACCAAAAACGCCTAGAATAGCTTCTTTTTCTCTCCCTGACAGATACAACGCTTCAGAAGCGGAATAATTAAAAAACCCATATTTTTTAATGGTAGTATTTAAAGAATACGGACGAATAAAATCCGGATGAATATGCAAGGACATTCCGCTATAATCAGCTTCCTCATCCTGCATTCTCAAAACTTGCCCGGGCGAAATAAAGGACATTCCACCCTCTTCAAAATCATAAAAACCATGACCATAGCGAAGTTTTCCCTTAAAGTGAGTTTTGAAAGATATCTTGTAATAATCCAAAATAATTCCCTGTTCAAAATCTTTCGGATCAAAAATGGCTTGTCCATAATTCAAAATACTAATGAGAGGATGCATAGGTTTTGGCTGCCCCATCGCAACATGCAATTCAGATATAGTATGGAATATTTTAGGCTGATTCTTCATAATATTGATTTACTATACTTCTGGTTTAACTAATCCTTATCCCTCAAATTTACAAAATGTTCAATTGGGGCAATGTTCCAGCTTACCGTACTTTGATCAATCATATCATGAACAACAGAATCACTAAGTTCCGTCATCAATTTATGCATAGCAGCAGTACCATCTTGTGTACTTTCCCACAATAACAAATCATGTACAATCCCTTTTTTTAATTCAAAAATACTTCTGGAAAGAAATCCTTTTTGTCTTTTTAAAAATTCATCAATTTCTTTATTCGCCAAAATGAATTCCTGAATACTGAAATTATTTAATTTAAAGGTAGTAAGTTCTACAGCTTGATTTTTCATATTCTACTATTAAATTAAAAAGTAAACATTGTTTTAATATTCTGCACCTGTTTTTCTGCACCCGCTTTAACTCGTTCCTCATACAAACCAATAGCATCATTTCCGGCGATATATCTCAATTTATTCTGATTATCTGTTGCAGCTTCATAAGTAATTTGAGCAATATCTTCTACCTTAGTATAATTAGCCATTTGTTCAGGACTATAACCTTTGCTCACTTCAGCTGTCAACTGTTCATAAGCGGTATGTTGGCCTAACTCCATAGAACGAACAGCAAAATCTGTTTGCATTCCGCCAGGCGCAATAATCTTGACCTGAATTCCAAATTGAGCTAATTCGTATGCCATACTTTCTGAAAAACCATCTATGGCAAATTTTGTCGCACTATAAATCGAACAGGTAGGAAATCCTATTAATCCAAAAGTAGAAGTGATATTAAGAAAGGTACCGCTTTTTTTTTCACGAAAGTGAGGAGTGAAAGCTTTAGAAACCCGAATAACACTAAGTAAATTTGTTGCTATCTGACGGTGAATTTGCTCATCACTCAAAGACTCCAGAACTCCAATTAAGCCATAACCGGCATTATTCATTACAACATCTACAGAATATAAATTGGTAACTTTCTTAATTGTTGAAATAATCTGTTCCGGGTTGGTCACATCCAACGGAAGCACAACTACATCTTTAAGTATATGGAGTTCCGTTTCTTTTTCAGGGTTTCGCATTGTCGCAATAACGCGCCACCCTTTACTTTGAAATAATTTAGCTGTTGATTTACCTAAACCAGATGAAGCTCCTGTAATAAAAATTGTCTTTTGCATTTTTTGTTGTTTTAAATTATAATACAAAAGTCTATAAACATGTACCGAAGAATGTAGCCATTTTGGAATTTAAAGTAGCCAAAATGACAATGGCTTATTATTCTCTCAATCCGTTTCCTTTTATAATTCCCCTGGTAGATCCTTTGATGAAAGCTATAATTTTATCTCGTTCTACAGTTTGCACGAAATTTTCTTTTATGAATTGTAAAGCCTTGGCAGTATTCTTTTTTTCCTGAAAAATGATACGATAAATATTTTTTAACTCCTCTATCTTTTCGCTTTCAAAGCTTCTTCTTTTCAACCCAATGGTATTCAATCCGCAATAAGTCAAAGGTTCTCTTGCCGCCAACACATAAGGGGGAACATCTTTTACAATACGACTTATACCACTAATCATAGCATGCTCACCAATAATTGAGAATTGATGAATGGCTGTTAAACCGCTAATATTAGCCCAATCGCCCACAATCACTTCTCCGGCCATTCCCACATTAAACCCAATAGTACAATTATTACCTACAGTGCAATCATGGCCAATATGCGTGTTAGCCATAATCAAATTATTATGACCAATACTCGTTATAGTTTTAGATGCAGTTCCTTTGTTAATGGTAACAAATTCTCTAATCACAGTATGGTCTCCAATCTCTAAAAAAGTATATTCTCCTTTGTATTTTAAATCCTGCGGAATTCCTCCTAACACAGCTCCTGCATGTATTTGGCAATTTTTTCCAATTCTTGTACCATTTAAAATATTCACATTATTTCCAATCCATGTATTATCTTCAATTATTACATCACTTTCAATAGTTGTAAAATTTCCAATATGTACATTTTTTCGAATAATCGCCTGCTTATCTATTACACTATTTTTCAATATTTCTCTATTTGATGAGCCACAAATATTAAAAAAAATAAGCTGTCTTTTCTTGACCTAATATCAAGAAATTGCAGCACGTATCCTGCTTAATGTCTCCTGACTTACGCCAATAAGCGATGCAACATGTTTCAATTTAGATTTAATGATTATTTGTGGAAATGAATTTATCAGGAACAAATACTTTTCCTGAGCATTCATTACCCGGAATAAATGATGAAACTCATTAATTTTCGAAAGATAGAGTCGAAGCTGTTTAATATGAAACTTAGAAAATAAGGGATATTCTAATAAAGTTTGTTCATCACGATATGATAGCGAATACAATATTGTTTCTTCACTAGCCTGAAAATTTTCAAAAGAAGGTTTCTGCTCAAAAAAGCTACTTAATGATGTGATAAATTGGTTATCAGTATAAATCCACTTGGTAACTTCTGCTCCACCTTCAAAACAAAACCTACGAACAGTTCCGGATTTAATAAAATATACTTTCTGACATGTTTTCCCTTCCTGAACAATAAATTCATCTTTCTTAAACTTTTCCTCAACGAAATACTTACTTATTGCCTGCTCAGTTTCAAAATCAAGTATTTGAAAACTACTAATTACATTTAACAATTCGGTCATATTATACATTTATAATGATAGGACAAATTTATCATTATAATTTAAAATTACATTCTGCCATATTTTATAATCAGAATTACAAAACTAAAAACAAACGATCTTAGACCACTTTTTAATATATCATGAAAACAAGATGGTAAAATTCTTTACAAGAGCTAAAAAATAAGATAAAATACATCCAGCAAGATAACGTATAGATGTTCAATAGTTCCATTAAGAATAACTATGGCGTTTCCCTCCGGGCCGGGCTGTACGCTAAATCTTTTGCGAGAGTGGTTTTCTTTAAGACTAAGGGGATTAGGATATCGCAAAAGGATACCGCTGCCATCCCTAACGCAGCCACAAATAAAAGGAAGTATTATTTTTAAAAGAAAATCCAAATTTTAAAAATCCCAAAATATTACGCCTGCAAAAGCTTGCCAGGCGATTTATAGAATTTCATAAACTTTGGCAGTGGTTTCAAGCATGGGAGTGCACAATCTATGATCATAATTGTGATAAATAGTTTTTTTTACCGCAAAGCCCGCAAAGTAAAACCGCAAAGTTCGCAAAGCTTTAAAGTTAAACCTTGCGCACCTTGCCGTTAAATCACAAACCCGTATAAAACAAAAAACCCTGTTCCAGTGAAACAGGGTTTTTAAAAGAAAGGCGACGACATACTCTCCCACATAACTGCAGTACCATCTGCGCAGGCGGGCTTAACTACTCTGTTCGGGATGGGAAGAGGTGAGCCCCGCCGCAATAACCACCTT
>NZ_JBIPCR010000030.1:0-59846 GCF_044007335.1 Flavobacterium sp. FlaQc-48
TGAAACCTGAAACCTGAAACCTGAAACCTGAAACCTGAAACCTGAAACCTGAAACCTGAAACCTGAAACCTGAAACCTGAAACCTGAAACCTGAAACCTGAAACCTGAAACCTGAAACCTGAAACCCTATTTCGCGGCATTAAATTCATTAATAATATTCACTGCTTCGTTGAGGTACGGATTGGTTTTTAAGTTGTCGATCTGGTATTGATTTATCGTTTTGTCATTAGGATAAACACCCAGCAAAAATTGATTTACACTGGAATTATAAACATCCAGCGGATTATTTTCATCATTAAAAGTATTGATTTCAGTCCAAAGTGAATTTACCGTTTTTTTCTGTTTAAAAACAGCATCCAGAGTCATTGGGAGTTCTGCTTTAGGCGTATTTACCAGTTGATCAATTTTTACATTGATTTTTTTTATATTATTAAAAAAGTAATTATCGGCCAATCTTGTTGTACTGTTTTTTGCCAGTTTATCAATAAGGCTTCTTTTTACATACGGTTTATACTTTAAAAACGGCTGAATACTGTCATTTTTAATGGCAGTTGGAAAATCACTTTCTTTTTGATAAACACCTTCATAGAATTCAGGTAAAACCACATCCGGTTTTACTCCGATATATTGATGGCTTTTTCCGGTAACCCTGTAAAATTTATTAATCGTAATTTTTAGGAAATCGGTATTTTTACTTTCGTCCAGCGAAAGAATCGTTTGCATGGTAGCTTTTCCAAGTGTATTGCTTCCTATTAACAAGGCACGATTGTAATCTTGTAGTATAGAAGAGAAAAACTCACTGGCCGAAGCTGTATTACTATTGACCAGAATAACAATCGGCCCTTTATAAATCAAGCCTTTATAAGGATCATTAATAACCGACTTGGTCTCTCTGTTATCCACAACAATAGAAAGAGGCCCATAATCGATAAACATTCCGGCTAACTTAATCGCTTCTTCCATCGATCCTCCACCGTTGTCAGTTAAATCAATTACAAGTCCTTTGATGTTATCCCTTTCCAGTTTTATCACTTCGCGGGCAACATCATCGGCACAGCCTTTTCGGCTATTTCCATCTAAGTCAGCATAGAAACTCGGAATTTTGATGTAACCAATTTTGCTGTCTTTTCCGATAATGAAACTAAAAACAGAATTATCTTCATCCTTCATCACCTGCTTTTCGACAGAAACATCAAAGCTTTTGCCTGAGTTTCGTTTTAGCGTCAGGGTGATATTTTTATTAGATTCTGATAAGATCATGGTTGAAATAGATTCTAAAGAGGCACATGAAACCTGCAAGGTTTCTTTTTGATTGGAGATCGAAACAATCTGATCGCCTTTTTTGATTTGCCCTGTTTGATACGCCGGACCATTTGGATCAAGTTCGGCTATTATAATTTCATTTTTTTCGTTCAGGTTAACGGTCATGCCCAAAGACAAATGTTCTTTGGATAACGACGCTACAAAACTCGTTTTAGAATCATCGCTAAAATAGGCTGTATGCGGATCAAAATAAGTACAAAAGAAATTATACAGCTTTTCTTCCTGTTTGAGGTTTGTTTCTAAAAGTGTGTTAATACGGCAAATTTCATTAGAAAGAATTAAGTTTTTTGATTTTAGTTCGATAGACTTAAAATTCGTTTTAATA
Source organism: Flavobacterium sp. FlaQc-48 (assembly GCF_044007335.1). NCBI lineage: Bacteria > Pseudomonadati > Bacteroidota > Flavobacteriia > Flavobacteriales > Flavobacteriaceae > Flavobacterium > Flavobacterium sp. FlaQc-48. The sequence continues at coordinate 1,649 of NZ_JBIPCR010000030.1, forward strand.
GAGTCTAAATTATCGCTCGTTTCAGCAATTTCATCCAGAATCTGATAACGGATTTTTTTAAGCCATACTTTTTCTACATCTTCTTTTTTAAGATAAAAAGGAAAAGATTTTTTATAAAATCGGATGGTATCATTTTTATTATAATCGATAGGATTTTTTTGGATCTTTTCAAGAACGGCTTTGGTTCTCAAAAGGCCGGTTTTATATTTATCAGTAATATCAGCTAAAAAGTCGCATTGGTCGCTAAGAATAAGATCGTCGAGATTGGTACGATATTTATCGGCCAGTTCGTCATATTCTGTTTTTAAAAATATATTTCTGGAAGGATCCAGTTCATTTATAAGATTATCAAAAACAAAAATCGATAAACTATCGTCTACCGGTTTTGGCCTAATATGTTCTGCCTGAATAAGTGCATTTATTTTATTGACGATCTCGCAGGTGCTGCTACTATTTTGGCTAAATAGAGCATTTGTAGCTAATATCAATACGAGTACTATTTTTTTCATAAATCGAATATCTTCGTTTAGCCTAAAATTACATTTTATTTTTTGATAAAAAGTTACATTTTTTGTAAAATTTCTTACATCAGAACAATTTGTTTTTAGTAAGAAATTCAGTTATGACTTCGCTCTGATCCTGAATTCATTGCAAAAAAAATGCGCTACTTTTTAAGTAACGCATTTTTAAATATCTGTATTTAAAAACTATTTCTTGTAAAAAGGCAGTTTTACCACTTTTGCAGGAACATCATTTTTTCTGATTCTGATAAAAATATCACTGTCAACAGCACTATTGTTTACCGTAACATATCCTAAACCAATACCTTTATTCATAGAAGGCGACATAGTTCCGGATGTTACAATACCAATTACCTCGCCCTGAGCATCAACAATTTCGTAATCATGCCTTGGTACCGCACGTTCCTGCATTTCAAAAGCCACTAATTTTTTAGTAACACCCGCTTCTTTTTGTTTTTTTAAACTTTCAGAATTAGTAAAATCTTTTGTGAATTTGGTAATCCATCCTAATCCGGCTTCAAGCGGAGAAGTCGTATCATTAATATCGTTTCCGTACAAACAGAATCCCATTTCCAGACGCAAAGTATCACGGGCAGCAAGACCAATTGGTTTAATGCCAAAAGCTGCACCAGCTTCAAAAACTTTGTTCCAAACTTGTTCTGCTTCGTTATTTTTGCAATAAATTTCAAAACCTCCGGAACCGGTATATCCTGTAGCCGAGATAATTACATTTTCGATTCCTGCAAAATCACCAACTTCAAAATGATAATAAGGTATTGCAGATAAATTGATAGATGATAAAGCCTGCATTGCTTCAACTGCTTTTGGTCCCTGAATGGCCAATAAGGAGTAATCATCAGAAAGATTTTTCATTTCAACACCCAAATCGTTATGAGATGAAATCCAGTTCCAGTCTTTTTCAATATTCGAAGCATTTACAACCAGTAAATACTGCTCTTCTTTCATTTTATACACAATCAAATCATCCACGATTCCGCCTTCATTGTTTGGTAAACAAGAATACTGTGCTCTTCCAATAGTCAGAGTCGAAGCATCATTTGAAGTCACTTTCTGGATCAGGGCCAAAGCATTTGGACCCGTTAACAAAAATTCCCCCATATGCGAAACGTCAAAGACGCCCACACTAGTACGAACTGTTTCGTGTTCAGCATTTACGCCTTCGTAAGTAATAGGCATGTTATAACCGGCAAAAGGCAGCATTTTCGCTCCCAAACTCTCATGTATGTGCGTAAGCGCAGTATTTTTCATTGTGTTGTTTTATAAGATTGTGTGGCAAATTTATTCAAAAAATATCTAAAAATGATAGTCTAAATTATAAATTTCGCAATGATTAGGAGCAATTCCCGCTTTTCGTTACAAGTCCTCATAAAAAAAGCAAAATTTCTAATGTTCTAAAAAGAGCTTCCGCTGGTCGCTTTTTTAGAACAAGAAATTTTTGCTTTTTTTACTCCGGGCTTTCCACTACAATCCGGGCTATGAAATTCCGGTAACAAGAAACAATTTCCTTTTCCTTTTTTATGTAACTTTAATAACCTAATTCAATCCGTGGGTGTAATGAATAAAAAATTAATTAAACACATAGAAACATAACTTTTATGATTTTGAAAAAGTAAATCAAAAGAAACTAGTTTCTCACTCATAGCTATGTGTATTAATGCAAGTGAAACGCCTTTTTTGAATTCAATCATTCTATGTTTCTATGTGTTTAAAAAAATATACGCGATGTATTAATTTATTATTAAAGACGACAAAAGATAGAGACGACAGCGAATTAAAAATCTCTTTTTATCCGCGTTTTTTCGAAGTAAATCCGTTTCATCCGTGTTATAAATAAGCATCAGCCTGAACCCAAAGGGGATTAAAAAAATAAACAATTAGACAAAACAAACCCAAATGAAAGATCCGCTTTTAATCACCAAAGAAGAAATTCTAAAATTCTACAAACCCGTAAATCCTCATACACACAAAGGACTTCAGGGGCATGCCGTGATTATTGCCGGAAGTTATGGTAAAATAGGGGCTGCGGTTTTATCCTCAAGATCCTGTTTAAAATCGGGCTGCGGACTCGTAACGACTTTTACGCCAAAATGCGGCTATCAGATTCTGCAAATCTCCATTCCTGAAGTGATGGTTGTTACCGATGAAAATGCGAATTTCATTACCCATATTCATTTTCCAGTACAAGCACAAGCAATCGGAATCGGCCCCGGGATAGGGAAGGAGCTAGGTACACAAAAAGCATTATTCGAATTTTTAAGAATCAATAAAGTCCCATTAGTTCTCGATGCCGATGCACTGAACATCTTATCAGAAAATCAATCCTGGCTGGAATTAGTCCCTGAAAATACGGTTCTTACACCACATCCTAAAGAACTCGAACGCTTAATAGGCAAATGGAATTCTGAATCTGAAAAATTTCAGAAAACAATCGCTTTTTCTGAAAAATATAAAGTAATTATCGTCATGAAAGGTGCACCAACCTACATTATCAACAAAACCGAAATCTATGAAAATACGACCGGAAATGCTGCATTAGCCACCGCAGGAAGCGGCGACACGCTAACCGGAATCATAACCAGTTTTATAGCGCAGGGTTACGAACCCAGATACGCTGTAAAACTTGGCGTTTATCTTCATGGTCTAACCGCTGATATGGCTTTGCCACAAACCGGTTATCAGTCGTTTATTGCTTCTGATATTATTGAGAACTTAGGAAAGGCGTTTTTGGAGATAGAAAATGTGCCAATGAGATAATTTGCCAATGAGATAATTGAGACTTTAGCTCTTAATTTTAATGATTTTATTAAGCATCTAATGTCAGGCTGAGCGAAGTCGAAGCCCACGTTTCAATTGCTACGCCTTCTCTCGAAGCCTCGGGATCGCTCAGGATGACAAAAATGACGACAATTGGAATTTGGAATTTTTCAATTGGAATTTTTTATCATAAACTTTTGATCAAAATATCACAGATAAAAATAAAAAATCCGCCTTTTTCCGCGTTTTCGCTTTAGCTCCCGAAGCCTCGGGACGTTTCATCCGCATACATTTTTCGCATAAAGTTTTGCTCTTAGCGGTTAAAGAAGCAAATCTAAGAAATCTAATAAGTCTAAAAATCTAACAATCTAAATTAGTAAGTTTGTATTTCAGTAAATACTGCTTATGAAAAACAATTTCGATCTCAGAACGGTAAACGTTACACGATACATAACACCTTTGCGCGAAGGCGGTTCTTTACCCGCTTTGGCAGAAGCCGATGACGATTTTAAATACGTACTAAAATTCAGAGGGGCCGGTCATGGCGTAAAAGCTCTAATAGCCGAATTAGTGGGCGGACAAATTGCAAAAGCCTTAAAACTACAACTACCCGAACTGGTTTTCGCCAATCTTGATGAAGCCTTTGGAAGAAGTGAAGGTGACGAAGAAATTCAGGATTTACTGCAAGGGAGTCAGGGCTTAAATCTGGCGCTGCATTTTTTATCCGGAGCCATAACCTTTGATCCCGTTGTAACAACAGTTGACGCAAAACTAGCTTCGCAAATAGTCTGGTTAGACGCCTATATTACCAATGTCGATCGTACGTTTAGAAATACCAATATGCTAATTTGGCATAAAGAGTTATGGCTTATTGATCACGGAGCGTGTTTGTATTTTCATCATTCCTGGAACAATTGGGAGCAACACGCCAAAAGTCCTTTTGCATTGATAAAAGATCACGTTTTATTGCCGCAAGCCTCACTTTTAAAAGAAGTTGATGCGGAATTTAAAGCGATTTTGACTAATGAAATTCTGGAAGAAATTGTTCATACAATTCCGCTTGAATGGCTGGATTGGGAAGATACCGATGAAACACCAGAAGCCTTGCGAAACGTTTATTTACAGTTTTTGCAAACCAGATTAAATCATTCCGAAATCTTTGTAAACCAAGCCCAAAATGCAAGATAGTCACTTATATGAGTATGCCGTAATTCGCGTGGTGCCCAGAGTGGAGCGTGAAGAATTCCTGAATATCGGAATCATTATGTTTTGTAAAAAAGCCAAATTTATAAAAGTTTTATACCACATAAACGATGCTAAAATCGAAGCGCTGTCCAATGATTTTGACCTTGAGCAATTGCATTGTAATATAACCGCATTAGAAAAAATCACAAACGGGGCCAAAGATGGCGGTCCCATTGGCGAAATGGATATTCCGGAACGTTTTCGCTGGTTAACAGCCATTCGAAGTTCAGCCATTCAGACTTCAAGACCGCATACAGGTTTATCTGAAGATTTAGAAAAAACCATTCAGCGTTTGTTTGAAGAACTGGTTCTTTAGAAAAAAAGGTTCAGAGGTTCAAAGCAACAAAGGTTCAGAGGTTTTTTTAAAGTTGCTGAGGTGCTAAGTTTTTTTATCTGTCAAAGCTTTATGAATTTGCGTCTTTGCGCGCAAAATCCCACACAAGCTAAAAAAAACTTAGCGGGCATTGCGTAAATCCTTGCGCACCTTGCGGTTAAAAAAAAAGAAAAAACCACGAATTACATTAAACTGTAATCCGTGGTTTTCAACTAAACTAACTCTCGTTCTTTTCAAAACTATAGTTTTCAGGCAAATAATTTGAAATTATGGAATTTTAAAGATGTTTGTCAATTAAAAAGAACCGCAAACATTTCCACCCAAAGTTGCACCAGCTCCGGCTCCGCCAGTAATATCAGCTTTAACCGCTGAAGCAGCAAGTGTTACGATGGAATACGGAGGAGTAAAAGAAGTTTTACTTCCTGCAGTATTTCCGCTCGTATTTGTAAATACGTTACCAACTGCTGTAACAGCTGTGTAACCCGTCATTAAATCGATAGGTGTTTTTACTCCTTCAAAAACATTATTTTCTACTTTAATATCAGCTTCAAAACCGGCGGCAATACATTTGTTACTTACTGTACTATTAAAGTAACTGTTGATAATATGTACTTTTCCAAAACGAACTCTTGGCATTCTTTCTTTACATCCGGGAGCCCACCAGCAACGGGCAAAAGTAATTCTCAATTTTCCACGATCACCTGTAGCACCATCGCTTGAACCAATCAGGTTAGAATATCTGTGGTCATCAGAACCTCCGGAACCTCCTGCTTTTGGTGGTTTCAGGTAATGGAATTTAGAATAAGTAACTGAAATATAATCAGATTTATTTTTGATGTCAAAGTTTCCGTCAACACCATCTCTAAATTCACAGTGGTCAACCCATACGTTTGTACATTCGTCCAGAATAGCATTGTCCCAGCCATCAGTGTCATAAGCACCAGGTCCTTCAAAAATAAGATTTCTAATGATGATGTTTTTACATCTTTTGATGTTGATAATACCAGACGCATCTTTGGTTTGGTTAGTCGAAACCAATTTGGCACCGCTTGCACCATAAATCGTTTTACCGGTTTGGTCCTGAAATGACAATCTTGTAGTTACCGTAATAGTACCGCTAACTTTGATCACTTTTACGGCGCTGTTTTCAATTGCAGATTTCAACTGAGCATAGGTAGTAACAGTTGTTTCAGCAGCACTTCCTCCTCCGGTTGTACCTCCGTTTTGTGAAGCCCATCCTGGAACTGCAGCACAATTTCCAACTTTTGCAGTTAAACTGCCAGAAGCAGGAGTAATAGTTTCAATAATAGCACTCTCATTGTTTGGAGTAGCAATTTCTTCGGTGTTACAAGCTGTAAAACCGAATACCAGTGTTAGTAGGAACACTGACAATGTGGATTTTAATTTCATAATAATAAATTGGGGGTTTATATTAATTTAACAATGCAAAACTGATTATAAATATTCTGTAAAAAGTTGAACAAGTTCAATATTTTGAAAATAAATTGATCAAAAGTGTTTTTTTAACAGTTGTTAATTTACAAAAATGTATAAAAAGGCTACTTTTACGTAATCGATTACATTTTTTTTAATTCATTCAAAACTTACGCCCCAAGTAAGAATAAAAGTAAAAACACATGTACAAACCCCTCAGATTAAGTATCGAACGCAAAATTCCGTTAACAGATGAAGAATGGAAATTTGTCGTTGAAAAAACAGAGTTTATTAAGCTCAAGAAAAATGAATACCTGCAAGTTCAGGATTCAAACAGTTCTTATGAAGGCTTTATTTTAAAAGGTGCTTTCAAAACCTACATTTTGAATGACAATGGCACCGAAAGCGTCATTTTCTTTTCTTTCGAAAACGAATGGATGTGTGATCTCGAAAGTTTCTATCATCAAAAGCCTACAACCTACAACATCAAGGCAATTGAAGACAGCGAGATTTTAGTCATTAGTAAAACAAACAAAGCTATCTTATTCGAACAAGTGCCTAAACTAATACAGTTTCATATCATCATGGTCGAAAAAGCCAACATCGCTATTCAACAACGGCTTATAGATGTGTTAAACAAAACCTCCAAGCAAAGGTATCTGGAGTTTATCGAAAAGTACCCGCACAAAGTTGATAAAATCAACAACAGAAATTTATCTTCCTATCTCGGTGTCTCGCACGAGTTTTTGTCGAAGATTAAAAAAAGGGTTTAAAAAGGTTCAAAGGTACACAGCAACAAAGGTTCAAAGGTTTTCCGTAGAGGCGCACAGCAGTGCGTCTAACTTATTATTGAAAAAAATCGCGCGAAGTCGCAAAGAAAAATAAAACTTTGCGCCTCTGCGTCTTTACGCGATTAAAAAAATATTACATAAAAACTTAGCGAACCTGGCGTAAACCCTTGCGGCCTTTGCGGTTAAACATGAAACATGAAACATGAAACCCGAAACCAATAAAACTAAATTTTAAAAATCCAATATTCCAGCGAGGCATTCATTAGAACAATGAAGCTTTATATTTTCCTTTTTTTGATTTTCAATGACTAATAAATCATAAGGTTCCAGATAGTAGGGCTTCTCATTAATTTTAGTAACTGTTGTCTGTAAAGAAAATATAATTATTATTTCAGCATTATAATTTTGGTGGCTATTCGCTATTTTCAGTTTGTGATGGCCTGTTTTTTCAGAAACCATCCAATTGAAATCAATGCCTTTTGTATAAGAAGTCACTTCATCATCCGAATTAAATTCCATGATTTCATATTTCTCATATATTTTGTTTTCTTTATTTACCTCAATATGCAGGGAGTTATCAAGCATAACCAGGTATCGGTAATAGCTTTTAAATCGGGTAAATTCTGAAGGAACTTCCTCTATTGTAGCACTGCTTATCCTGAATACAAAATCTCTATTAGTATAGTTTGCTGTTTTGGGATAGATCATATATTCATACGTCAATCCGCCACTCCAAATAGAGGCTTTGCTATCTTTTTTAGGCAAAAGAATTATGTTCATTTATTGAATATTTTAATAAGATTTCAAGTTTCCAAATATATCTTTAACCCTGTTTTTAAATGAGCTTATATCACTTATATGGTAAAAAAACCTTGCGTCTCTGCGACTTTGCGAGATTATAAAAGTCAGGCTATAAAAATCTTAGCGAACCTGGCGTAAACCCTTGCGGCCTTAGCGGTTAAACTCTCAAAGCCTTTTTTCCAGATGAATAAACTCTAAAGGCTTATCAGAAATATTAATATGAATATCACTTGAAGGAAAAGGTTCCCTTTCGCCTGTATCCACATAGCCGTGACGTTTGTACCAGGCAATAAGTTCTGCACGAACCGAAACAACGGTCATACTAAGCGTAGACAATCCCAAAGTTTTAGCATGAACCTCAGCTTCTGCCAACATCTTTTTTCCGATACCGCTATTTTGTAATTCAGGAGAAACAGTTAACATCCCCACATACAATTGATGTTCTTTCTCGACCAATAAAACCGAACCAATAATTTGGCCGTTCTCAGTAAACTTCAGGAATGTATTTTTAGGATCTAAAATGATTGCTGTTAATTCTTCTTCGGTTGTTCTTTTTCCTTCTAATAAATGAGCTTCTGTAGTCCAGCCTTTTTTAGAAGTTTCGCCTCTGTAGGCTGAGTTTATTAATATGTTTAATGATGGAATGTCTTGTAATGCTGCTTTTGTGATCATGAATTATAGTAATTGTAATTTAGCTTCTTTAAAATTAGAAATTAGCTTTAATATTTTGCAGGTTCGCCAGCTTTAGGCAATGATTGCTTTATGAATGTTCTGATGTCTTCATTTGCAGCTTCTAAGTCAGCTTTTCTTAAATACATCATATGACCGCTTCTGTAGCCTTTCCATGACATTCGATCGGTTAGTTTTCCGCTTGTATCCATTTGCCATAAATTGTATTTAGAATTAAAATAGTCACAGGCACCATCATAATATCCTGATTGCACCATGACATGTAAATATGGATTTTGAGCCATGGCTTGTCTCAGGTTTTCCCCGGTTTTATCATTAGATCTGTCCCAAGGATGTACAGAACCAAACATATTGTATTTAAAGTCCGTTTTGTAATTAAGATTATTACGAACATACATATTGATGGCAGGCGTAAAGGAATGTAGCCAAGACGTAAGTTCGGCATTAAAATCCGGACTTTCACCAGAATCCTTACGGTCAATTCCTTTGTATCTTGAATCAAGTCTTCCTATTGTATAACCTTTATCTCTCAACAGTTCTTTCCAAAAATAATCATACGGAACGTCTAAATTATTTTGCAGGATCACTTTCTCAGAAATACCAGAATAATGTGCCATTTTAGAGGCAATTTCTTTTCTTTTTTGTTCTTCCAAAGATCCTCCTTTACTTAATGCAGGAAGAAGTTCGTTGATAGTAAAATCTTCAACCTCGGGTAACATAGCAGTTAAATCTTTGTTTTGAAGATCAGGACTAAGCATTTTGTGATACCAGGCAGTAGCTGCAAAATAAGGTAGTTTAAGGGCAGCGTTAGAAACAACGCCACGGGTTATCCCTAAATCAGTAGGGGATACCAAAATCACTCCGTTTAGATACATCCATTGATTGTTTTGTAATTGAAGCGCTAATCCCGAAACACGCGTTGTACCATAACTTTCTCCTATCAGGTATTTAGGTGAAGCCCAACGATTAGAGCGGGTTACAAAACCATTGATCCAATCGGCTAAGTATTTGATGTCGGCATTTACGCCGAAGAACTTTGTAGTAGGAATTTCTTTGCTTGTAGGTCTTGAATAAGCTGTGTTGACAGGATTTACAAAAACGATATCAGCAACATCTAAAATAGAATAAGGATTTTCCTTTATTCCGTAAGGCTGTACAGGGTATCCTTCATCATCAATATTTAACAAACTTGGTCCCGTATAAGCAATCTCCATCCAAACCGAAGCAGAACCCGGACCACCATTAAATGAAATAACTAAAGGACGTGAATCCCGATCTTTTACATCAGAGCGCTCATAATACGTATAGAATAATCCGGCAATTGCTTTTCCGTCTTCGTCCCAGACAGGCATCGTGCCGGTTGTTGCTTTATAAGGAATTTTTTGTCCTTTTATTGTAGTGGTGTGATTTGTGATAACCTGAGAATCCGGATTGAAAGTAAGATTAGCAGTAGAGCTTTCTTCTTTTGCAACCGGCGGTTTATCGGCTGCTTTTGGTTTTGACTCCTGCGCGTATGAAGTAAAAAATCCAACTAAAAGGAATGAAATTAAAGTTTTTTTCATAGAAGTATGGGTATGTTATTATTGGGTATTTTGATGTTCTAAACAGTTGACTAGAATTAGAGTTTTTAAAGATATAAAAAAATAGTAAGTGATGATTTTAGTCTTTAAGAAGACCAGGATATTTTATGAAAGTGTTTAGTAAGGAAGTTTTTGATTTTCTATTGAATAACCTTCCGTTTTGGCTAAAGCCCAATTTGTCAGTTTATATAATTATGAAAAGAGTATCTTACAAAAACAGTTTGTTTTTTACCTAAATTTATTTTCGTTTAAGAATTTTAAATATCTTTGAATTATGAGTACAGCAATAAAACCAAAACATATCGGCAGAAATATAAGCCGTATCAGAGAGCTTAAAGATATGAAACAGGAAGCACTGGCATATGCTTTAGGGACAAGTCAGCAGACCATTTCGGCTATTGAAAACAGCGAAACTGTAGACGAACAAAGACTAATTGAGATAGCAAAAGCTCTTGAGGTTTCTGTTGAAGCGATTAAAAACTTTTCAGAGGAAGCAGTTTTTAATATTATTGGAAATACTTTTCAAGATCACGGAAGTATTACGACAGGTAATTACAATTGCAATTTTAATCCTTTAGATAAAGTAGTTGAACTTTATGAACGTTTGGTGCAGGCTGAAAAAGATAAAGTTGAATATTTAGAGAAATTATTGAACGGGAAATAATGTTTTTAAACATATATTAAATAAAAAAAGAGATCTATAAGATCTCTTTTTTTATTCTTGATTTTCTTAAGTGATAAACTCTTTTTATTGAGTTTTAATAAGTTTTTAATTTTCAAAAAAACTTATTAAAACTTATCAGATAGATCATGTGGAATTTTAACTAAATCCCGAAATGCTTTAATATTGGAATGATTAGAATACTTATCACGAAGATTTTTTGCAAAATAAAAAGTAAATACAAATGTGGACAATGAAAACAATCCTGAAATTAAAAGATTTGATTTATATTTTGTTAAAATTTCATTTGTTTTGTCAATTTCCCAATTGGCAAGATTGAAAACGTATAAAATCGAGCAAATAAATAGTATTAGAAGAATTGAGCATTGAATCCATGATTTTCTTCTCCATTTCTTAACTTGCTGTTGGAGATATTTTTCTTTTTTTTCATTTTTTAATTGATCCAATAGTTGAAGCTTTTCATTTCTTTCAGTTTTAAGCGCTTCACTTAAATTATCAATCAATGATTTGTCATGCTCAAACTCTTGATTCATTTTTTCTACTGATTGTTCAAGTAAAAGTTCTTTTTCTTTTAATTGCTCCTCTTTATGTGTATTTTTAGATCTGGCCTTTTGTAGACCAGATAATTGCGATTCAAATTTTTTGAATAATTCTTCAAATTTTTCTACTCTTTCGTCTTCAAATTTTTGTTGTATTTCTGCTTGAACTTTAAGTTTTGAAACGAATTCGGCTGTGTCGGTGTCAGCTAGTTTGTTAAGTTCTGAAACATTCTTTATTTGTTTATTGGCAATTCTGGTTGATATATTTAAGATATCTCTATCAGAAATATTTTCGCCTCTATATTTCTGGATGTTTTTTTCTAGATCCCTAATAATGTTTGCTTTAGGTAATGATTCATTTAATGTATATGCGACAATAGAAGATAATCCAATCTCTATGAGGTCATCGTTATCTAGACTTGAATTTATTCTTGGTTGACTTAGCCATAAAATGTTAAGTAATTCATCTACTTTAATTGTTTCCTTTTGATACTCAAATGTTGTTTTTTGTTCTTCACGAATATCATATATTTCATGGGAAGTTGAATTATTTACAAGCCAGCAATTTACTTTTTCGAATTCTCTAATTTTTTTCGTTCTTTTTTCTTTTACATAAAGAATTGCAATTGTATCATGTAAGGCACTGATGTTAGATGATCTAATTTTTTTAAAATTTTCAAGTTCTTGACTTTTATTTGCTTTCGCCTTTAGTGCATCAGTATAAATGTTAATGGAAATACCAAAAGATTCTATTGTCTCATCTAGATTGTCAGCAATTCTTTCGAGATCATTAGATTTTAGATTCCTCCTTTCACATGCGTTATAAATGTCTTCAGGATTAACTCTTCGTGATAAAAATGAATTGTCTAATGTTTCTGCCTTTTTACGAATTAGAAATCTAATTTCTTCTACTGTTTCGTTTAAAATTGTAAACTTGAATTGAAGATTTTTTCCAACCTCAATCAGTTTTTTGCATGTATTTGTTGATTCAGGGGTATTTAAATCAATAAGACTTATTATAAAATTTGTATCAAAGAGCAGTTCAATTTCTAGTTTCAAATTTTCGGTTTTATATTCAAGAAAACTAGAGATAATAGATCCTAAATATATTCGTCTAACTATATCAAAAACTTTAGGTACTTTTTTAAAAAAATCGACAAAATGAGCTTCAATACTATAATCATATCCATTTGGTGCAACTTCATTCGATAGATACCTAGAAATTGAAAGCTTATTTTTATCAATAAAATTGAAAATAGAGGTATTATCTTTTCTTTCTAGGTTATGAATTTTGCAAAAGTCTTCAAAAATTTTCTCTAAACTGATTGTTTCTCGTTTTATTTCCTGAATTTTGTATTCAAAATCCTCGAAATAAAATGAGTTTAACATAAATGAATTATCATTATTTACTGTAAATTTATGTTCTTCAATAGTATTAATTTCATTTGCAATTTGTACACATATAGTTTTTAAGACAGGAAGTGGAAAATCAATTGAATAAAGCTTTTGTGCTTCGCATTGAATTTCCATTAATGATTCTCCTTTAAAAATGCCTTTAGCGTTTAATTTATGCAGTGCTCTTTTAATAAGAGGTACAAAAACATCAACAGGACCATTCATCAAAGCTCCTGAATTTCTGATATGTGCTAAAAGACTATAAGTAATTGCTTTATTTTCTACCATTGCGTTTTATTATTGTAATAATTCAAACATAAAAATTTAAATTATCTTTAGCTGAGAAAATAGATTTAAATTATGAACATTTATATGTTGATATTTTTAAATAAAGTGTATTTTTTTAGTTAAATTATTATCTAAAAAAAAACAAATTACACGAAACTAAATGTGAGAAATATACCTCAAAAACACCTTCAACTCCTCATAAGTCCCAATCTTAACGCTTACTTTATCCTCATTAATAACACTTTCAATTTGTTCCGGAATAGGAAGTGTAATCCCTAAAGCAGGCTCAACAACATCCATAAATTTAATAGGATGCGCCGTTTCTAAGAAAACACCAATCGCATTCTCGTGTTTTTGAAGTTCTTTTTTCAAACCTAAATAATCCACAGCCCCTGCTGTGCGAAGTCTCCCGACTTCGTACACATTACTATTTTCCATTTACATTGCATAACTGGAACGGGTACGAAGTCGGGAGACTTCGCACAGCGCTTGATACTTCGCATAGCTTGGGTATCTCTTTTTTATGTTTAAATGAAGATATTTTGTGGCTTTATTTATCTTTTAAAATTTATTACAATATTATTATTGTCTATAATTCTTAATTCGTCCAGCCAATGAAAACTCATCTCTTGTAGATTTCGTTGAAGAAAATTAATAATATTTCTAAACTCAGGAATTATTGATATAATATCAAATTTTGGAATAACAAAATGTTCGTCAATTTTAAAGTATTCCGAATATTCAATTTCGTACGGAATCTCGTAAATCTCATTGTCTGTTGATATTCTTAGAATTAATGTGTCAAAAGACATATGATCATTCTTATAAACTGCAATCTCAATTATTCTACTTAGATATAGCTTGTGGTTATTTTTATTTATAGAAAACAAAATACCTTCTTCCTCTATTTTTATTTTTAGCGAAGATTTATTTATTCTCAGTTCATTCCATAAATCTATTTTGATCATACGATTTACCAGGTTACAATGATTATATGTTTGTCATGAACGTTTTTATACCGTTTTCAAAATTGAATTTATCATCATAGGGTATATTAGCTTCTGTTTCATACTGAATGATTAAATCAGAATCTTCCAAAATAAAAACTCCAAACCCTTTTATTACGTGATCTTCATTTGTTGAAGGAATTTCCATTACTTCTATTAGTTTATCAGTCATGAAATTGCAAAAGTCGCTATCTTCAAATTGTAATTTATCTAAATAAAAAGTTATGCTTCTACTACTTCCAATCCAGTCAGGACCAATATCACAAAGAACTTTCCACTTAACTGTTAAAGTTTTATTTTCTAATTCTTTCTTAAGCTCTTCTATTGAATTCATTAGGACGTTTCTTTATTTTTAAAATTTTATTTCAAATTATGGAAATTGCATCCTATGCTCAAATTGTTCAGGAATATAAATATGGTAAGGTTAATTTCAAATAAACGACTGAAATAAATCTCAGCCGTTTATTATAATATAAATTTGCTATCCCAAAAACGCCTTCAATTCCTCATAACTAGAAATCTTAACGCTTACTTTGTCCTCATTAATAACACTTTCAATTTGTTCCGGAATAGGAAGTGTAATCCCTAAAGCAGGCTCAACAACATCCAAAAACTTAATAGGATGTGCCGTTTCTAAGAAAACACCAATCGCATTCTCATGTTTTTGTAATTCTTTTTTCAAACCTAAATAACCAACAGCACCGTGTGGTTCTGCGATATAACCATTTTTGCTGTAAATATCTTTTAAAGCTTCAAGCGTTTCTTCATCCGTATAACTATAAGAAGAGAAATCTTTTTCGAAAGCTTTTAAATCGTTATTATATAATTCCTGAATCCTGATAAAGTTACTTGGGTTTCCAACATCCATGGCGTTAGAGATTGTTGCTTTAGAAGGTTTTGGATCGTATTGTCCGCTTTCTAAGAATCTTGGTACAGTATCGTTTACGTTTGTAGACGCAACGAAATGCTCAATTGGCAAACCTAATTTCTTAGCCATAATTCCGGCGCAGATATTCCCGAAGTTTCCGCTTGGGCAAGAGAAAACCAATGGTTTGTTTTGGCTTTTCAAAGCTTTATAAGCAAAGAAAAAATAAAACATTTGCGGTAACCAACGTGCAATATTGATAGAATTTGCCGAAGTCAGGTTTTTATGCGCTAAACTTTCATCTAAAAACGCTTTTTTGACCATATCCTGGCAATCATCAAAAACACCGTCAACCTCAAGGGCTTTGATGTTTTTGCCTAAAGTCGTCAATTGCTTTTCCTGAATATCGCTCACTTTTCCTGACGGATATAAAATCACAACATCAACACCGTCAACGCCAAGAAATCCGCTGGCAACAGCACCCCCGGTATCTCCGGAAGTGGCAACCAAAACGGTGTTTTTACTGTCTTTTTTGTCTTTGTTAAAATACGCCAGACAACGTGACATAAATCGTGCTCCAACATCTTTAAAAGCCATTGTAGGCCCATGGAATAATTCTAATGAATAAATTCCCTTTTCGACTTCAACAACCGGAAAATCAAAAGATAAAGTTTCTTTTATAATCTCTCTTAAATTGTCCTCTGGAATTTCATCGCCCACAAATTGCTGAATCACATCAAAAGCGATATCGTTATGGCTTAGATTTTCGATTACATTAAAAAATGCAGGATTTAATGGCGTAATGGTTTGAGGAAAATACAATCCTTTATCACTCGCTAATCCTTGTATTACGGCTTCTTTAAAAGAAACTTCCGGGGCATTATGGTTTAAACTGTAGTATTTCATGGTTTTTTATTATTTAACCGCAAAGGACGCAAGGAATTAGTTTCTTTTGAAAACGCAGAGTTCGCAAAGCTTTGTGGTTTTTAAAGTTCAATAATTATTATTCGGTTTTTTTGTCATTCCGAGGAACGAGGAATCTCCGCGAGAAGCTCGACAAAGATTGACTCACATTACGGAGTTACTTGTGGAGATTCCTCGTTCCTCGGAATGACAAACGTTATCTTAATTCTTCTTACTTAATACATTTCACATTTTACAAAATGCGGACACCATCGGGATTAATTTTCGAAACGTGAATTTCATACGGTAAATTCATTTTTTCGTAAACATCGCTCATGGCTTTGGCGATTTGGTCTGCGGTATCTTTTCCTCTGCTTAGAGCAAAAATCGACGGACCAGAACCTGAAATTCCGGAACCTAAAGCGCCGTTTTCAAGAGCTGTTTGTTTGATTAAATCAAAACCCGGAATCAAAACGCTTCGTAAAGGTTCTACGATTTCGTCATGAAGCGATCTTCCAATTAATTCATAATCTTTGGTGTATAAACCTGCGATTAATCCGCCTACATTTCCCCATTGCATGATCGCGCTTTTTAGGGAAACGGTTTGTTTTAATACTGAACGCGCATCAGAAGTTTTTAACTCGATTTGAGGATGAACCACCGTTGCGAACAATTCCTCCGGACTATCAATCCTGATAATATCAAGCGGAGCGTAACTTCTTACCAAAGTAAAACCTCCCAAAAGGGCAGGGGCAACATTATCAGCATGTGCGTTTCCGCTCGCTAATTTTTCGCCCTGCATGGCAAATTGCACCAAATCTTTACGGGAATAGGGTTTTCCTAATAATTCATTTATCCCGAAAACCGCTCCGGCAGAACTTGCGGCGCTGCTTCCAATGCCGCTTCCGGCTTTGATGTTTTTGTAAATTTCGATTTCAAATCCAAAATTTATTGCTTGAAAATCTCGTTCGTAAGCTTCAAGCATTGCAATACCAGCCACGCCCGAAACATTTTTCTCCGTTTCCAAAGGCAAATCGGCACCGACAATTTTAGTAATGCGAATTCCTTTTTGATCTGTTTTTCGAACAATCATTTCATCACCCGCATTGTCTAAGCAAAGTCCAAGTACGTCAAATCCGCATGATAAATTTGCAATTGTAGCGGGACAGAATAATTTTATTTCCATTTTTTTAAAGGTTCAG
Organism: Flavobacterium sp. FlaQc-48; assembly: GCF_044007335.1. Taxonomy (NCBI): domain Bacteria; kingdom Pseudomonadati; phylum Bacteroidota; class Flavobacteriia; order Flavobacteriales; family Flavobacteriaceae; genus Flavobacterium; species Flavobacterium sp. FlaQc-48. Next base: position 18,701 of record NZ_JBIPCR010000030.1, read on the forward strand.
AGGGGCAAAGGCTCAGAGGTTCAAAGGTTTTGCCAATCATTATTTTTATTTTAAGGTTCAAAGTGGCAAAGGTCCATAGGCGAAAAGGTTTTTAACTTTGTCCCTTTGCACCTTTGTACCTTTGTACCTCATTTTAATTATTTCCTATTCTAATTACATCAGCAAAAATTCCTGATGCTGTAACAGCTGCTCCGGCACCGGCGCCTTTGATCAATAAAGGCTGATCTACGTAACGATCTGTGTAGAACAAAACGATATTGTCTTTTCCTTCCAGATTATAAAAAGGATGATCTTTTGGAATGAATTGCAGGCCAACGCTTGCTTTTCCGTTTTCGAATTGTGCTACGTATTTTAATCTTGAATCTTTGGCTAATGCTTCTTTATAGATATTTTCGAAATGAGCAGCATGTTTGGTTAACGAGGCAAAAAAGTCTTCGTTGTTTGTTGTTGCTAAACATTCGGCTGGCAGGAACGATTCGTTGGCAATGGCGTCAATATCCATTTCGTAACCGCTTTCGCGAATTAAGATCAGGATTTTACGTGCCACATCAATTCCGCTTAAGTCGATTTTTGGGTCCGGTTCTGTGAATCCCTGAACTCCTGCTTCTTTTACCACATCATGAAAAGAGTTGTTCTTATCAAAATTATTGAAGATAAAGTTTAAACTTCCTGATAAAACCGCTTGTATTTTATGCACTTTATCGCCTGAAGCAATTAAGTTTTTTACCGTGTCGATAATGGGTAATCCTGCACCAACATTGGTTTCAAACAAAAACGGAGCGTTATATTGACGTGATAAACTTTTTAGTTTTTTATAATTGTCGTACGCTGATGAACAGGCAATTTTATTACAGGTTACAACCGCAATACTTTCTTTTAGGAATTTTTCGTACGTTTCAGAAACACTTGCATTGGCAGTAATATCCACAAAAATACTATTACGTAAATTCAGTTCTTTGGCGCGAGCGATAAATTCAGTCGGAATCGCATGTTCACCTTTGTCTAAAGCCGATTGCCAGTCTTTTAAAGAAATTCCATCTTCGTCAAAAAGCATTTTTCGTGAATTTGACAAAGCGATAACACGAACATTGATTTTTAGATTTTCTTTTAAGAACTTTCTTTGATTGTGAATTTGTTCGATGAATTTTTCACCCACATTTCCAACTCCCATTACAAATAAATTCAGCTGTTTGGTATTTTCTTCAAAGAAGTTTTCGTGTAAAGTATTCAATGCTTTTTTTACGTCTCTTTCGTTGATTACAGTAGAGATATTTCGTTCAGAAGCACCTTGCGCGATAGCACGGATATTTACGTTGTTTTTTCCTAAAGTACTAAACATTCTTCCGCTTAAACCCTGATGGTTTTTCATGTTTTCACCTACCAAAGCGATAATGCAAAGGTCTTTTTCTACAATAGCAGGATCGATTTTGTTTTGTAAAATCTCAACTTCAAAAGCTTTGTTGATGGCTGCTTCGGCATTTTCAGCATCCGAATTTAATATTCCGATACAAATAGAATGCTCAGAAGAAGCCTGAGTGATAAAAATAACATTAATTTTTTCCTGAGATAATACTTCGAACAAACGTTTTGATGAACCTGAAACCCCAATCATTCCTGGGCCTTCAAGTGTAACCAACGAGATATTATCGATATGGCTGATTCCTTTTACAACGGTATCTTTTGAAGAAACCTGATTGGAAATTAAAGTTCCTAAAGCTTCCGGCTCAAAAGTATTTTTGATTAAAATGGGAATGTTTTTTCTTAAAACCGGCTGAATCGTTGGCGGATACAACACTTTGGCACCAAAATGGGATAACTCCATCGCTTCCTGATACGAAATGTTGGCGATTGGCTGCGCTTGTTTCACGATTTTTGGGTTTGCAGTAAACATTCCGTTTACATCAGTCCAGATTTCTAATTGTGATGCCTGAAGTGCTCCGGCAATGATAGCCGCAGTATAATCAGAACCGCCACGGCCCAGAGTTGTAGTGATTCCGTCAGGAGTCTGAGCGATAAATCCCGGTAAAATATTGATTTGAGATTGGTTTCCGCCAAAATACTCCTGAATCAGTTGGTTCGAAACTTCAAAATTCACAACCGCTTTGCTAAAGTTATTGTTCGTTTTAATTAATTCGCGACTGTCTTTATACGCCACGTTTTTGTCAATTTGCTGATACGCCTGCGCAATGATATAAGACGAAAGCAATTCTCCAAAACTTAAAATTGTATCGGCAGTTCTTGGAGATAATTCGCCCAATAAAAAACAGCCGTCCAATAAAGTTTCCAGGTGATTGATGATTCTTTTTACGTGACTTAATAAACTGCTTTGTTCACTTACCGGAATAAGATCTTTTAATGTATCAAGATGTTTTTTCTCGATTTCAGCCACAATATCCCTGAAACTTTCGTCGTTTGCTGCTGCTTTTGCCGCTGCCAACTGCAATAAATCGGTTACTTTGCTTAAAGCTGAAACAACAACTACTAATTTATCTTGTTTAGAATTCTGATTTATGATTTCGAGAACGAGTTTTATATTTTGAGCATTGGCAACCGAAGTTCCGCCAAATTTTAATACTTTCATTTTGATGTTTTTTAATAAGGTGCAAAGATTTTGAGTAACAAAGGTTCAAAGGTTATCAACTGTGAACTGAAACTGAAAACTGCGACTATTTTTTTTCTTTGTAAATGTTTTTTATGTATCCATCGTCTTTCTTCTTTCATGAAAAAAGTATAGATAACCCAGGTTTATATGTAAAATGTATACCCCTAAGGGGTAGTAGTTGTTGTAGTAGAAATTGTAGTAGCAGCAATTGCAACTCTAGATGGAGTTGTCATTGTAGATTGATATTTTGCGCTGTTACTTTTCATTTTGATTTTTCAAAAGTACAGTTTTTTATAAAAGTTAAAAAACCGAAAATCCTTTTTACGAATATTTCAATAATTCAAATATAAGGATTTTAATATTGAGCTATTGTTAAAATTAAAACTCTAAAGATGGCTTATTCATATATTTAGCGCTTTTTTTTGTTAAGGCTTTAAAATCTCCATAGTATTGATTTTATTAAAAAGGAGATAAAAAACAAACGAATTTGTCCTATATACTAAGTAGGAAATGTTTTTTTTGATTTTTTTTAGAATAAATTCTAAAATAGAAATCCCGATCAATAAAGAACTGATTTTTTGTCTGATAATGATTATGAAATAAATAAAACAGAGGAAGCGAAATGGGACAAATTTTAATTATTACGAACAAATGTTGCTTTTTAATATTGATTTGCTGAATTTTGATGTCTTAAAATACAAACAACATGAGAGAAATCCATTATATAAGTACTGAAATCTTAAGTTTAGAAGCTTTACAAGAAATCATAGTGAATCAAAAAGCGCTTGAATTATCAGAAGAAGCTAAAGTAAATATTCAGAAATGCCGTGATTATTTAGATAAAAAAATGGCTTCACATTCTGAACCTATTTATGGTATCAATACAGGTTTTGGATCTTTATGTAATGTGAAAATCTCAAATGAGAATTTATCAAAGCTTCAGGAAAACCTGGTAAAGTCACATGCATGCGGAACCGGAGAAGAAGTACCTGCTGAAATTGTGAAGTTGATGTTGTTGCTTAAAATTCAATCGTTAAGTTACGGACATTCCGGAATTCAGCTGCAAACCGTAAATCGTTTGGTTGATTTTTACAATAATGATATTTTACCCATTATTTATACTCAGGGTTCTTTAGGAGCTTCGGGAGATTTGGCACCTTTGGCACATTTGTCTTTACCGCTATTAGGTGAAGGTGAAGTTTTGTTTGAAGGAAAAAAAGTAACATCAGGCGAAGTTTTAAAACATTTTGGATGGGAACCCATCATTTTGCAATCAAAAGAAGGTTTGGCTTTGTTGAACGGAACCCAGTTTATGAGTGCTTACGGGGCTCATATTTTGATAAAAGCGTATAAATATTCTTATCTGGCCGATCTTATTGGAACAATTTCTTTAGAAGGTTTTGACGGAAGAAGCGAACCTTTCAACGAATTGATTCATTATATACGTCCGCATAAAGGACAAATTATTACCGCGCAGCGTATTAATGAGTTTCTGGAGGGAAGCGAGATTATTGCCCAGGAGAAAAAACATGTTCAGGATCCGTATTCTTTCCGTTGTATGCCGCAAGTTCACGGTGCTTCAAAAGATGCCATCGATTATGTTCGAAAAGTATTCAAGACCGAGATTAATTCGGTTACGGATAACCCGAATATATTTATAGAAGCCGACCAGATTATTTCAGGAGGAAATTTTCACGGACAGCCTTTGGCTTTAGCCTTGGATTTCATGGCAATTGCTTTGGCCGAATTAGGAAGTATTTCAGAAAGAAGAACCTATCAATTGATTTCAGGACTACGTAATCTTCCGGCATTTTTGGTTGATAATCCGGGATTAAATTCAGGTTTTATGATTCCGCAATATACAGCCGCGAGTATTGCAAGTCAAAACAAGCAATTGGCAACCCCATCAAGTGTAGATAGTATTGTATCGAGCAACGGACAGGAAGATCACGTAAGTATGGGAGCAAACGGAGCAACAAAAGCATTAAGGGTTCTGGATAATTTAGAACGCATTCTGTCGATCGAGCTAATGAATGCTTCGCAGGCAATCGCGTACAGAGAACCGCTGAAATCGAGTGATTTTATCGAGATGTTTCTGAGCAGTTACAGAGAAGTCGTTCCGCTGGTTAAGGAGGATAGAATCCTGCATTATGACATTGAGAAAACCGTTGAATTTCTTGACAGTTTCCAAATTGAAAACGATTTGTTAACAATGGCTTAACATTGTAAAATATTAATGAAGTAATTTTGCACTATCAAAAATATAAAAATGTCAATAAACAGTATTTTCCAATTTTTAGTGCCGAAAGACAAGAAATTCTTTCCACTTTTTGAAGAGGCTTCAAGCAATTTAATTGAATTAGCTTCTAATTTACACGAAGCTGTAAATCTTCCATTAAAAGAAAGAGAAGTTCTTTTTCAAAAAATTGATGAATTAGAGCAAAGAGGAGAAGACATTACACGTCAAACCAATCTTGAATTGAGCAGAAACTTCATTACTCCGTTTGACAGAGAGGATATTCATACCCTGATTACTTCTATTGACAACGTTGCAGATTATTTGCACGGTGCAGCAAGCAGAATGAGATTGTATCAGGTTGATAAGATTACAAAATCGATCAGAAAAATGACTGAGATCAATCTTGAAGCTTGTCAGAACATTGACAGTGCGGTAAAAGAATTGAGAAATTTAAAGAACTTCAAAGTCATTAAAGATGCTTGTGCCAGAATTAATAAACTGGAAAACAAGTCAGATAACGTTTATAACAAAGCAGTTTTTGAAATTTTTGAAAACGAAACAGATGCTAAAAATATTATTAAATATAAAGAAGTGTTATCTGTTTTAGAATCAGCAACAGATAAATGTAAGAGTGTTGCAAACATACTGGAATCTATTTCTGTAAAACATTCTTAAATTCAATTTATTTTATTCTGAAGTTATAATTTATGACGCTACTTATAATTATTATAGTATTAGCTTTAATTTTTGATTACATCAATGGTTTTCATGATGCGGCAAATGCTATTGCAACTGTTGTTGCCACAAAGGTTTTAACGCCTTTTCAGGCAGTTCTTTGGGCAGCATTTTTTAACTTTCTGGCTTATTGGGTTTTCGGATTTGGTGTTGCAGATACTGTTGCAAAAACAGCGCACACTATGGAGATTAACCTTGTTGTTATTCTTGCCGGGGTTATTGCAGCAATTTGTTGGAATTTATTGACCTGGTGGTTAGGAATTCCTTCCAGTTCATCGCATACCTTAATTGGTGGTTTTGCAGGAGCAGCAGTGGCTCATGCTATCGCTGTGCATGGTTTTTCAGGTTATGTTGATGCCGATGGAGCTACTCATTACTGGTATGAAATAGTCAGCTGGTATAAAGCCGGAAAAGATGGTGGAATGCCTTCGGGAGTTCTTATTATCATTGCTTTTATTGTTTTAGCACCGTTATTAGGAGCATTAGCTTCTTATTTAATTTCGATCTGGTTGCTGAATGCTTCCCGAAAAAGTATTGGACCTAAAATTTTTACTGTTGCTTTAATGATTGCAACGATTTGGATAGTTAGTAATCTAATGGTTCCTTACGAAGAGATTGTTGAGCATGGAAAACCCAGATTCGAGTCTCATTTTTGGAGTGTAGCTTTTGATCCGCATAATATTAAATGGTTTTTAGTAGCTTTTATTATATTAACAGTTAGTGCTTTTTGTTTGATATTTAGTAGTTTAAACCTTCATCAGGCTGATGCTGCTTTGAAAAAAATGCAATTATTATCTTCTGCTGCTTTTAGTTTAGGTCACGGAGGTAATGATTCTCAAAAAGTAATGGGTATCATTGCAGCTGCTGTAGCAGTCTATATCAATACAAATCCTGGAGTTCACATGGATTCCTGGTTAGATGTTGTGTTGCCAAATGATGATTTAGGAGTAAAAGGAGTAATGCCGGGCTGGATTCCCTTAGCATGTTATTCTGCAATTGCTGCAGGAACTTTAAGTGGTGGTTGGAAAATTGTAAAAACAATGGGTTCTAAAATCACAAAAGTAACTTCTTTTGAAGGTGTTGCTGCTGAAACTGCGGGAGCTTTAACGCTTTATTTTACAGAGCATTTAAAAATTCCGGTAAGTACAACGCATACTATTACAGGTTCTATCATTGGGGTTGGATTAACAAAACGTGTATCTGCCGTTCGTTGGGGAGTTACTGTAAGCTTAATCTGGGCTTGGATATTAACCATTCCAATTTCAGCAATATTGGCAGGTTTAGTATATTACATTTTAAGTGTATTTATATAATAGTAAAATATTTTTGTAAAATGTGAGAGGTAAAATCGCATTTTAAAACAGATAAAAAAAAGCCGGTTTCTTTATTGAAACCGGCTTTTTTGTTGGGTATTATGGGTTGTTTTAAAGTTATAATGTATTTACATTTACTTTATAATACAAGAAGAGATAAAGTTTAAGAAATGGATGAATTAAATCAGATCGAAAGAATAAAAAAGAAGTTAGTTATAGCAAAAAATACAGATAAAGATTTAAAAGTATTTGGTGCAGACAGTCACAAATACTTTGTGGGAGAAACTGTCAATAACGAAGAAATTTTAAAGTTCGAAAAAGATTATACTATCGAGCTTCCTGAGGATTACAAAGCTTTTTTACTTCATATTGGTAATGGTGGAATTTCGTTTGCTGATTCTGCTGCCGGACCAGGTTACGGAATTTATCCTTTAGGAAAGAATACCAACGAATTGATATATGAGAATACTGAATTGTATTTAAAAGAGGAAGCTAAGATTCATCCAAAAATGTCAGATGAATTTTGGTCTGATCTCAACAAAAATATAGAAGATAATGATGCTATTTCTACCGAAGATTTTGATCTTGAATTAGGAAAAATATTTTCGGGATTATTGCCTGTTGGTACGCAAGGCTGCAGCTATTATCATGCACTTGTTTTAAATGGGGAGTTTAAAGGAAGGGTTGTGAATGTCGATTGCGACAGGCAAAAACCATACTTTACTTTTGAATCTAATTTCTTAGATTGGTACGAAAGATGGCTTGACGAAATTATACCTGAAAATGTAATGATAAATGAACCTGATTTGTTTAGGTATACCTTAGGAGGGAGTGTAAATTATATTTTAGAAGTATATTTTTCTACAAATGATAATGAAACTAAGGTCGAAAGCTTAAACGGGATCTTAAAAAAAGAAAAAATAGGTGCTGAAGCGCTTGACGTTTTAGAATCCCAGTATAGACTGACTTCAGGGGCAATTCAAAAAAAGATACTTCAAATCCTTACCAAGTTTGATTACCAAAGAGCTTATCCTTATTTGGCAGATTTTACTAAAGAAAGTTTATTAGATGTTTTTCAGTTTGTATTCTGGTATGCAAAAGATAAAAGTTCGGATTGGTTAGATGTTATTAAATGGAATACTGAAAATATTAACGATGAGGAAACTTTTCGTTTTTGTACTTATTTATTAAAGGAAATGAATCTGGATTATGGAGATATCATTGTGCCATTTGCCTCTAATGAAAGTGAAAATATAAGAATTAGTACTTATTATTCACTTGGGCAGCTCAAAAATAAAAACGATTTTACAGATGTTTTTATCAAAGGTCTCAGTGATAGTTCGAACAGGGTTATTCATGCCACTTTGCAGGCATTAGACGGGGTAGAAGATCAAAAGCTTTTAAAGCATTATAAAGTAATAGCTGAAAAATTCCCTAAAGAAAAAGATTACATTTTAGTTAATCTGAATCATAGGCTAAAGGCATATGGTCTAACTAATAAAACCATTAAAAAGATAAGTACAGATTTTGAAATTGAGAACTAGAAAGTAATCAATTTTAGAAATAAAAAAAAGCTGGTTTCTTTAGAGAAACTAGCTTTTTTGTGAAGTGATTATTGCGGATTTATTATTTGGTAAACAAGAATTCTTTTCCGCCTTGTTTTAAGATCATTTCTTTTTTATCAGAGTTAAATTCCAGAACAATACCTGCGGCATCAAATTTAAAGATATTGATAGCAGTAGCTTCTAAAGGAAAAGAAGGTTGTCCGTTTGCCTGAGCGATCAATGTATTGTTTTTCTGGGTAATATCTATTTTTAACGGAATTTGCAAGCTACTGTAAGTGCCTAAATAAGGGTTCAGGGTCTCTGTAGTAACAGCAATGTTGTTAAAAGAAGGCATTGTATATGGCTTGTTGAAATACGAACTTAATGCGCATAATAAGATGCTGTTGTTGTCATAATTAATTCCGTTTGAAGTGATGGCCAATGCTAGTTTTTCAGCTGGGAAATAGCTTAAAACAGATTTGAAACCATCAATTCCTCCAGTGTGACCGTAGCTTTTTTGTTCGAAATAAGGAAACTCAAAAAGTCCCATTCCAAATTTGTCTTTTATTGTTTTCATTTCATTTAAATGTTCGATAGAAACAATTTTTCCGGCAAAAAGACTTTCAATGAATAGATTCAGGTCAGTTGGATTAGAAACAATTCCGCCTGCTCCAAGCGGAATCGACATATCGGTTTCGTTTTCTTTGTTCCATTTCCCGTCAAAAGTATAAGAATAGCATTCGTTGTTTGCTAAGCTTATTTTACTGCCTAAATAAGTGTTCTTAAGTTTTAATGGACTTATAATTTTCTGATTTAGAATTTCGCTAAATGGTTTTTTGTAAATGTCTTCCAGTATAAATGACAACAAAACGTAGTTAGAATTGCTGTACTGACCTTTTGTGTCAGGTTCAAATACAATATCTCCGGCAGCTATTCTTTCTGTTATTTTGGCTCTGGATTGCAATTGAGTATTCCATTTTAAATAATCGGCCTCATTGGTAAAATCGTGAATACCGCTTCTGTGGTTTAGTAAATTGCTTATTGTGATAGTTTTGGCATTTTTTACTGTTGGGAAATATTTATCAATAGTTTGATTTAAATTGATTTTGTTTTCTTCGACAGCTTTAAAAATAAGAGAGGCTGTAAACATTTTTGAAATAGACCCAATTCGGTATTTTGTGTTTATGCCTGATTTTTTTGAAGTCGCAATATCTTCAAATCCAATTGATTTGGTGTAGATTGTTTTTCCGTTTTCAGAAATGGCAATGCTTCCCATGTATCGGTTGTTTTTTTCCAGAAGCAGGAACAAGCTGTCGAGTCTTTTTGCATTGAAAGTTTGAGAAAATGTACTCGTAATTACGAGAATAAATAAACCGGTGATAATTTTTTTCATGATAATGTTTTTTGATTGATTGATTTTTTAAACTTTAATAATAGGGTTATCAGTAAATAGAAAAATACGATTGATAGTAACATTGCCGGAATAAACCAGTTGCCAAGAACTTCATAAGTCTGATTTTTTATTTGATCTTCCGGATTGATTATTCCCAGGACAAAAACAGAAAAGGAGTCTTTTTTCATATAAAGTCCCACCAGGGACGGATTAAATATTTTTGCAAAAATCAAGAAAACGAAACCAAATAAAAAAAGGTATAAGACAAAGAAAAATATGTACGAAATGCCATTTGTAAAGTTTAAGATCAAAGCTCTGAAAACATGAATGGGATTAAATGTTTTTGTTGCCTGTTCCAGTTTCTTATCCGCAACAAGCGGTTTTAGAACTTCTTCAGGTGAGCCTAGCTTTTCAATAATATCCAAAAGAGAATCTATTTCGTTTTTCTCCTTATTGTTTTGGATGGATTCAAAAATATGGCTGTTAAATTCCATATAAATATCATCCTGATTCATTTTAGATAATGAAGCTGTTGCTTTTCTGATACGCTTCATATAATCATTATAAATCCTCTGCGAAGCTTTTTGTTCGAATTTGATGTCTTCTATTCTCATTGAATGATTTTTTTAATTGATTTTTCCAGATTCTCCCAGTAAATATTCATCTGGCTTAGGGTTTCTGTTCCGGCTTCGGTTAATGAATAATATTTTCTTGGAATACCGGTTTCTTGTTCTACCCATTTAGAATCAACTAATTCTTCTGTTTTTAATCGATTCATCAAGGGGTAAAGTGTTCCCTCTGCAATTTCTATTTCGGTATGTTTTCTTATTTGTTCGATAAGTTCATAACCGTAGTACTCATGATTCCTGAGTACATTCAGGATAATGAAGGTTAAGGTACCTTTCTTTACCTGCGATTTCCAGTTTGTTACAAATGTTTCGTTCATATGGCTAATGTATAACAAAATACATAGTATAACAAAGTATATAGCTAAGTTTTTTGTAATAAATATCTAACTATTTAATTTTCAGATATTTATTTTTTTTTAGGAATTACTTTTGTAAATTTTTACGATTGTGTTTTCGTTTGTAGTGCGTTTGTTTGAGATTTTTTTTGTCTTCAGAGATCACACTTATAGTACCGTCAATTTCAAGCATTGCGAGCTTTATATCGGTCAGGTGTTCTAAACCATGTTCGCGTGCCGCTTCTTTCAGTTCTTCGTGCGAAATGTCTAATTTGCTTAAGGCTTTAAAATCCAATACTCCATTGTGAATCAGGATTTCAGGTTTGTCCAGTAATAAATCATTAAGGCCTTTGTATTTATGGGTCAGCTTTTTGATGATATAATTGATAATAAATAAAGCCAAAGCAGCAATTAAACCTCCTGAGAGACTTGTGTCGGGACCGACCATTGCATTTTGAACCGAGTTGCTGATTAGCAGGATCAGAATGATATCAGCTGTATTTAATTGCGAAAGTTCTTTTTTACCAAAAATCCTCAAGGCAATGGTCATAAAAAAATAAACGGCAACACTTCTTGCAATAATATCTAAATAGGGATTTAGCATCATTTTTTATAGGATTTAAATTTAAAAAAAGCTTTGTCGAAGTTGTGAACTTAGACAAAGCTGTTAAAATTAATTGTATTTTATTAAGTTTTAGTGAACTTACTTATATGAGTTTAAAATTCTTTTCAATTGCTTTGATCATTTCCCCTGCAATATCTTTGTTTGTAGCGCCTTCAATTCCTTCAAGACCTGGCGAAGAATTTACTTCCAGTAATAATGGCCCTTTTGAAGAACGAATAATATCAACTCCGGCTACTTTTAAGTCCATAGCTTTTGCGGCTTTTATAGCGATCTTTTTCTCTTCGGCAGTTACTTTGATAACAGAAGCTGTTCCGCCAAGGTGAATATTTGCTCTGAATTCTCCTGGCATTGCTTCACGCTGAATGGCAGCAACTACTTTTCCGTCGATTACAAAACAGCGAATATCTTTTCCGTTAGCTTCTTTAATAAATTCCTGAACAAGGATATTAGCATTTAAGCTTTTAAAAGCATTGATAACACTTTCTGCTGCTTTTTTGGTTTCTGCTAAAACAACACCTTTTCCTTGTGTTCCTTCCAGTAATTTAACGATTAAAGGCGAACCTCCAACCATTTTGATTAAATTGTCAGTATCTAAAGGTGAATTGGCAAAACCAGTTGTTGGGATATCGATTCCGCTATTCAAAAGCAATTGCAATGAATATAGTTTATCCCGCGATTGTGTGATGGCTGTAGCCGAATTCAAAACATAAACCTTCAAAGCTTCAAACTGACGCGTTAAAGCACAGCCGTAAAAAGTAATACTTGGACGAATCCTGGGAATAATAGCGTCAAATTGATTCAAAATTTTTCCGCCACGATAATGAATTTCCGGAGTTTTGGCGTCCAGTTTCATGTAACATTCCTTGATGTTCAAAAAATGCATTTCATGACCGCGCATTTCACCCGCTTCCATGATTCTTTTATTGCTGTATAATTCAGGATTACTGGCTAAAAGTCCAATTCGTAAACCGGAAGTTGCTTTCTCTGAATTTTGATATAATTCTTTTAATGCTTCGGCTGTTGGCTGTCCTAACATGTATTTTTGTTCAGGATCAACTAATACACGTCCGCTCATGGCTTCGCGGCCTAAAAGCATACGAAATCCCATAGAATCACGGTTTGTCAACGTCATTTCTATTGGCCATTTTACATCGCCAAGTTTAATGCTGGTCTGGATAACGTAACGATGTTCTCTAAAACCGCTTGAACTTTTTACAATTCTTTTGTCAACCAACGGAGCTTCGCAATGAATGATGGTTTTAATATTATTCTGAATTGGATTAATATCAAATTTCACCCAATTGGCATCATTTTTTATAAAAGGAGCTATGTTTATAGCGTGCATTGCCGAAGTTTTAGCACCGGAATCTACACGAGCTTTGATTGTCGGAATTCCTAGTTCTGGAAATGAGCACCATTCTTCGCTACCTAAAATGACTTTGTTTTGAAGCATACGTTATTATTTGTTTTTTAGAGATTAATAGCCAAAAATAGCTATTTGCTTTTACTAAAGATACTAATTTATCTAAAAAAAATACCCGTTATGTTATGAAAACGTAACGGGTAAATTAAATTTGTTATGATTTTAAACTAATTTATTGATTAGTTGGCTCCTCTGCTTTGTGTATTTCTACTGAAAGTTCCTGAGAATCATCTTTTAAATCCATTAAGATTTCATCACCTGAATGTATTTTTGAAGTTATGATTTCTTCTGCCAGCAAATCTTCAACGTATTTCTGAATCGCTCTTTTTAGAGGTCTTGCTCCAAATTGTCTGTCAAAACCTTTTTCAGCAATAAATGCTTTGGCTTTATCAGTAAGATTTAGCTTGTATCCTAATTCAGCAATACGGGAATATAGTTTTGCAAGTTCGATTTCGATAATCAAATCGATGTCGCCTTTTTCTAAAGCATTAAATACAATTACATCATCAATTCTGTTTAAGAATTCTGGAGCGAAGGTTTTTTTCAATGCATTTTCGATAATGCTTTTTGAGTTTTCATCAGCCTGAGCCACTTTTGCAGCGGTTCCGAATCCTACACCTTGTCCAAAATCTTTCAACTGACGCGCTCCGACATTAGATGTCATAATAATGATAGTATTTTTAAAGTCGATTTTGCGACCTAAACTATCTGTTAAATATCCATCATCAAGAACCTGAAGCATCATATTAAATACATCCGGATGCGCTTTTTCGATCTCATCTAATAGCACAACACAATATGGTTTTCTACGCACTTTTTCAGTCAATTGACCTCCTTCTTCGTAACCAACATATCCCGGAGGCGCTCCAACTAAACGGGAAATAGCAAATTTCTCCATGTATTCGCTCATGTCGATACGAACTAATGCGTCTTCAGAATCAAATAATTCTTTTGCTAAAACTTTTGCTAATTGGGTTTTACCAACACCAGTCTGACCTAAGAAAATAAATGAACCAATTGGTTTGTTAGGATCTTTAAGTCCGGCTCTGTTACGTTGAATAGAACGGGCAATTTTTAAAACCGCTTCGTTTTGACCAATTACTTTGTTCTGAATCAATTCAGGTAATTTAGCCAGTTTGTTGCTTTCTGTTTGTGCAATTCTGTTTACAGGAATTCCGGTCATCATAGAAACAACATCGGCTACATTATCTTCTGTAACTTCAATTCGGTTGTTTTTAGAGTCTTCTTCCCATTGTTCTTGTGCAACAGCAAGGTCTTTTTCAATGCGTTTTTCATCATCGCGAAGTTTGGCAGCCTCTTCGTATTTTTGTTTTTTGACTACCATGTTTTTCATTTCACGAACTTCTTCTAACTGACGCTCTAAATCTAAGATTTGTTTTGGAACATCAATGTTAGTTATATGTACGCGGGACCCTGCTTCATCAAGAGCATCAATAGCTTTGTCCGGTAAAAAACGCTCAGACATGTATCTGTTTGTTAATTTAACGCAGGCTTCAATGGCTTCCTGAGTGTATGTCACATTGTGGTGATCTTCGTATTTGTCTTTTACATTGTTCAAAATGGCAATAGTTTCTTCAACAGAAGTTGGCTCCACAATTACTTTTTGAAAACGTCTTTCTAAAGCACCGTCTTTCTCAATATATTGTCTGTACTCATCAAGTGTTGTAGCACCAATACATTGAATTTCGCCTCTTGCTAAAGCAGGTTTAAACATATTTGAAGCATCAAGTGAACCTGTTGCTCCGCCGGCACCTACAATAGTATGAATTTCGTCAATGAACAGAATGATGTCATCATTTTTCTCCAACTCATTCATTACGGCTTTCATTCTTTCTTCAAACTGTCCTCTGTATTTTGTTCCGGCAACTAAACTGGCCAGATCAAGAGTTACAACACGTTTGTGAAAAAGAATACGTGATACTTTCTTTTGGATAATACGAAGTGCAAGTCCTTCTGCAATAGCAGACTTACCAACTCCTGGTTCTCCAATAAGAAGTGGGTTGTTCTTTTTTCTACGGCTTAGAATTTGTGAGACACGTTCAATTTCTTTTTCGCGCCCTACCACCGGATCTAGTTTTCCTTCCTCAGCCATTTCTGTTAAATCTCTCCCAAAATTATCTAAAACCGGAGTCTTGGATTTTTTGTTTGACTTATTGGCGGGATTATTAAAACTACTTTCTTTAAGACTGTCATCTTGTCCTGAATCGTCATTATACGATTCGTTTCTTGGCAAGTTTTCTAAGAATTCTTCTTCGTTTGGAGTCATGTTTAAATATTGTTCTTTAGCTATGTCATAATCTATTTTTAGTTTATTCAATAGCTTGGTTGTTGGATCGTTTTCGTTTCGTAAGATGCATAAAAGCAGGTGTGCCGTACTAATTGACGAGCTTTGAAATACTTTAGCTTCCAGAAAAGTGGTCTTCAGTGCCCTTTCGGCCTGACGCGTGAGATGAAGGTTTTTCTTTTCAGCATTTACTTCAACGCTCTGATTGGCCGGGCTCAGTATTTCTACCTTCCTGCGCAAATGATCTAGATCGACTGCAAGGTTATTAAGTATATGAATAGCTTTTCCGTTTCCATCCCTTAAAATGCCCAGCATTAGATGTTCAGTACCAATAAAGTCGTGGCCCAAACGCAAGGCTTCCTCTTTACTGTAGGTAATAACATCTTTTACTCTTGGTGAAAAATTATCATCCATAATATATAATTGGTATTGTAAATTTAGTGAATTACTGTTGGAAAAACAAAAACCGTACCCTTCGAGATCTCCTGACAGCTAAGAGACAAAAAAAATAACAATAAAAGCGTTAAAATACGCTTAATTTATTAACTAAAACCTAAAATAAAGTTGTTAATAAATCATTGAAATAAGTGTAAGGAAATAGCTGAAAAAATTCCAAAAAAACGTATCTTGGCACGCTTTGAAACTAATATAATTATTTAAACATAACAACTTATGTCTGAAGGAGAAAAGTTAATTCCTATTAACATTGAAGATGAAATGAAATCAGCTTACATCGATTATTCGATGTCAGTAATTGTATCGAGAGCGCTTCCGGATGTTAGAGATGGCTTGAAACCAGTGCATCGAAGAGTTCTTTACGGAATGTATGATTTAGGTGTAACTTCAAGATCTGCCCACAAAAAATCTGCCAGAATCGTAGGAGAGGTTCTGGGTAAGTATCACCCACACGGAGACACCTCTGTTTATGATGCAATGGTTCGTATGGCTCAGGAATGGAGTATGCGTTATTTATTAGTGGACGGTCAGGGTAACTTTGGATCTGTAGATGGCGATAGCCCTGCAGCAATGCGTTATACTGAGGCGAGAATGCGCAAAATATCTGAAGATATTATGGCAGATATCGAAAAAGAAACAGTTGATTTTCAATTAAACTTTGACGATACCTTATATGAGCCTAAAGTAATGCCAACCAGAGTTCCTACCTTATTGGTCAATGGAGCAACGGGTATTGCGGTTGGTATGGCAACCAATATGCCTCCACATAATTTAACTGAAGTAATCAATGGTACCTTAGCGTATCTTGAAAATAATGATATCGAAGTAGACGAATTAATGACACATATTAAAGCTCCGGATTTTCCAACCGGTGGTGTAATATATGGTTATGAAGGAGTTCGCGAAGCTTTTAAAACCGGTAGAGGACGTATTGTAATGCGTGCGAAAGTTGGTTTTGAAGAGGTAGACGGAAGAGAATGTATTATTGTAACCGAGATTCCATATCAGGTTAACAAAGCCGAAATGATCAAACGTACGGCTGACTTGGTTAACGATAAAAAAATTGAAGGTATTGCGAATATCCGTGACGAATCTGACAGAAACGGTATGCGTATCGTTTATATCCTGAAACGTGATGCTACGCCAAACGTAGTTTTGAATACCTTATACAAGTTCACATCATTACAATCTTCTTTTAGTGTAAATAACATTGCATTAGTAAAAGGCCGCCCGCAAATGTTGAATCTGAAAGATATGATTCATTATTTTATTGAGCACCGTCACGATGTAGTAGTACGCAGAACGCAGTTTGAATTGCGTAAAGCAGAAGAAAGAGCACATATTTTAGAAGGTTTGATTATTGCTTCTGATAATATTGATGAAGTAATTGCTATCATTAGAGGTTCTAAAAATACAGAGGAAGCCCGTGAGAAATTAATCGAAAGATTTAAATTGTCCGATATTCAGGCCCGTGCTATTGTTGAGATGCGTTTGCGTCAGTTGACAGGTCTGGAACAAGATAAGTTAAGAGCAGAATTCGAAGAATTAATGAAGTTAATTGAGCATTTGAAAGCTTTATTAGCTGATGTAGATTTAAGAACGAATTTAATTAAAGAAGAGCTTGAAGAAATCCGTGAGAAATACGGAGATGAGCGTCGTTCTACAATTGAATATTCTGGTGGGGATGTAAGTATTGAAGATTTGATTGCGGATGAAAATGTAGTGATTACCATTTCTCACGCAGGTTATATCAAACGTACCAACTTAACAGAATACAAAACTCAAAACAGAGGCGGGGTTGGACAAAAAAGTGCAGGAACAAGAGATCAGGATTTCCTTGAACACATGTTCGTTGCAACTAATCACCAATATATGATGTTCTTTACGCAAAAAGGAAAATGTTTCTGGATGCGTGTCTACGAAATTCCGGAAGGAAGCAAAACGGCAAAAGGAAGAGCAATTCAGAATTTAGTAAATATTGAAAGTGATGACAAAGTAAAAGCTTTCATTTGTACACAGGATTTAAAAGACAAAGATTACATCAACAGTCATAACCTTGTCATGGTAACCAAACAAGGTCAGGTGAAGAAAACTTCTTTAGAGAAATATTCTAAACCAAGGGTAAATGGTGTTGCTGCCATTACCATTAAAGAAGGTGATGAATTACTTGAAGCAAAATTAACTAACGGTGAAAGCCAAATTATCCTGGCAGTTAAGTCTGGTAAATTGGTTCGTTTCGAGGAAACAAAAACACGTCCGATGGGAAGAACAGCTTCAGGAGTTCGTGGAATTACCTTAAAAGATGATACCGATGAAGTAATTGGTATGGTTACGGTTGATAAAGAGGATGTAAACGATACCCAGATTTTGGTTGTAACTGAAAACGGATACGGTAAACGTACCAAATTAGTTGATGACGATGGAGAAGATGTTTACAGAATCACAAATCGTGGAGGTAAAGGTGTTAAAACACTTAATATCACGGAGAAAACCGGAAAATTAATTTCTATTAGTAATGTAACGGATGCTGATGATTTGATGATCATCAATAAATCCGGATTGACAATCAGAATGGCGATTGAAGATTTACGTGTAATGGGCCGTGCAACACAAGGTGTTCGATTGATTAACCTAAAAGGTAAAGATTCTATTGCTGCTGTAACAAAAGTTATGAAAGATGATGTTGCAGAAGTTGTTGTTGATGAAGACGGAAATGTTATTGAATCAGCTATCGAAAGAGTAAAACCGGATTTAGAAGTTCTTGAAGACGAAGGTCCTGTAGAAGATGATGATGACGATGATACGGAAGAAGAAGCAGAAGACGAAGATGATTCTGAAGAAGAAGAATCTGAAGAGTAAAAAGTAAACCACTTATAATTAAATATACAAATTGAATACTATGAAAAGTAAATATGTAATACTTGCATCAGCATTATTGATTTCAGTAGCTACTTTTGCTCAAAAAGATCAGATTAAAAGTGCTGAGAAAGCATTAAAAGGCGGAGATGCCCAAGGAGCACTTGCTATATTAAAAGATGCTGAAAATTTGGTAGTAAATGCCAAAGATGTAGAACAGGCCCAGTACTATTTTGTACAGGCTAATGCTTATTTGGATTTAGCAAATAAAAAAGTAGACGAGAGTAAAAACTTATCACTTGCTGCAGAGACTTATAAAAAGCTAATTGATGTTGAAAAAGCATCTGGAAAACAAAAGTATTCAACTCAGGCTGCCACTTCAATTACTGAAATTAAAGGGAAATTGATTAATTCTGCTATTGCAGATTCTCAGGCCAGTAAACATGCCGACGGTGCAAAAAAATTGTACGATGCTTATTTGTTGGATAAAAAGGATACAATCAATTTATATTATGCGGCTTCTACAGCAGTAAATGCTCAGGATTTTGATCTTGCTTTACCAATGTATGAAGAATTGAAAAAACTAAATTATTCAGGAAAAGGAACTAGTTATACAGCAGTAAATAAAATTTCAGGTAACGAAGATGGTTTTAATACTGCAAGCGAAAGAGATTTAGCCGTAAAATTAGGAACTCACGAAAAACCTAAAACAGAAGCTATTCCTTCTAAAAGAGGTGAAATTTATAAAAATTTAGCTTTGATTTTAGTTCAAAAAGGACGTAGCGAAGATGCTAAAAAAGCAATCGCCGATGCCAGAAAAGCGAATCCGGATGATAGTTCTTTGATTCTTAGTGAAGCTAACCTGTATTTAGAATCTAAAGATTATGAAACATACAAAAAATTAGTGGGTGAAGCTTTGGAAAAAGATCCAAAAAATGCTGATTTAGTTTTTAATTTAGGTGTTATTAGTGCAAACGCAAAGAACAATGCAGATGCTGAAAAATACTACTTAAAAGCTATCGAAATCAACCCAAACTATGCAAATGCTTATCTTAATCTTGCAGCTTTAAAATTAGAAGCTGAAAAGCCAATCATTGATGAGATGAATAAATTGGGTACTTCTGCAAAAGATATGAAGCGTTACGATGTGTTGAAAGCACAAAGAGAGAATGTTTTTAAAGGAGTAATTCCTTATCTTAAAAAAGCAAATGAATTAGACCCTAAAAACGAAGATGTTTCTAAAACATTATTAGGTGTTTACAAAGCGTTAGAAATGACTGCTGAAGCAAAAGCACTAAAAGCTACAATGTAATTCTGAAGAAATTTAGAAATAATAAAAAACCATCCCGTTCCAGAACGGGATGGTTTTTTTATGCTTAAAAGCTTTTTTTAGCTTACTAAAGTAGCTGAAAGTGTAATTGTGGTATTTAGCAATTTAGAAATCGGACATATTTCTTTTGCTTTGGCAGCTGTTTTTTCAAATTCTTCAGGAGAGATGTTCGGAACCTTTCCTTTTAAATCTAAATGAATCAGGGTTATGGTTCCGTCTTCAAAAGTTACTGTCGCTTCTGTATTTAAATCATCTGCTGTAAAACCTCCCTCATTCAATAAAAAACTTAATTGCATTGTAAAACAGCCGGAATGTGCTGCAGCGACAAGTTCTTCAGGATTTGTACCTACGCCATCTGCAAATCTGGTTTTAAATGATAATTGAGCTTTATCCAAAGTTGTACTTTGAGTACTGATAGTTCCTTTTCCTTCCATACCGGTTCCTTGCCAGTTGGCGTTTGCTTTTCTTGTAAATTTCATTTTTCGTTGTTATTAGGATTAATAATTGAATTTATTGATTATCAATAGATAATGTGGTTTATCAAATATAATCAATATTTTACAGAAACTTTTTCATGAAATTATAATACATTGTTAAGCTTTGGGTTGAAATGAGATAAATGTTGGGGTGGATTTTACCGCAAAGCACGCAAAGTTTTTTAATATACTGGAATTTAATAAAACGCAAAGTTCGCAAAGCTTTGTATTTAGCTTTGCGAACTTTGCGTAAACCTTTGTGCATTTTGCGGTAAAATGCGAACAGTATAAAAAAAACTGCAATGAATATCTCACTGCAGTTTCAGTATTTTAATTACTCCTGACCCAGGTTACGTAACTGTTTCAGTTTATCTTTCCAAAGTTCAAGACTTTCTTTGTGGATGGCAATATTTTTGCGTACTTCAAGAACAATTGAATTTTCTTTTTTAGCATTTTTAGTATTCGTAAAAAACTGAATATTATTCTCTAATTGGAAAATTTCATTTTGTACCTCTTCAATTTTACGCATTAAGAAAATCTTTTCGTTGTCTAATTTACGGGTATCGTTGCTGTCTGATAAAGAATCAATACGATTAGAGAAACGCATCATTTCGGTTTCTTTTTTACTCAAACTTAATTTTTCAAAAAGGGCATCCAGGATTTTATTGAATTTTCCTTCGATATGGCGTCTCGAAAAAGGCACTTTTCCATACCCTTTCCAGATTTCGATATGAGCTTTTATTGCATCCAGGTCCGTTTTGTGATCACCGGTAAGCTGATAAGCTCTTAAAATGTCCAGGTATGCTTTTTTATTATCAAAAGCAGCTACTTCATCGCCATTTTCTTCTGATTTATGCTCTTTTAATTTATCAAAATAATGGTTACAGGCATCTTTAAATTCTTTCCAGATTTTATCTGAATATTTCTTAGGTACGTGACCAATTTGTTTCCATTCTTCCTGAATTTGCTTCATGATTGGAGTAGTGGCACCAAAATCTGTACTTTCCTGTAATTCTTTGGCTTTTGCCACAAGAGCCATTTTTTTATTTAAATTGTCGTTCTGGTCTTTTTTAATGTCTTTATAAAATGAATTTTTAAAAGAATTAAAGTTTCTAACGGCAGTTTTAAAGGCAGCCCAGGTTTCTTCGTTAACTTCTGACGGCACTTTTCCGGCAGCAAAAAACTCATTTCTAAGTGCTTCTACTTTCTGAATTTGTACCAGCCATTGCGAGTGAGAACCTACTTTTTCAGTACCCAATACCTCTAATGTAGCAATGATCTGTTTTTTTACTTCAAGATTCTGTTGTTCATTTGCTCTTTGGCTTTCGAACAGCACCTCTCTTTTATCATGGATTTTTTTAGTCAGTTCGCTAAATTTATTCCAGATGGTGTCACGATGTTCTTTAGAAACTGGCCCGATATCTTCTTTCCAGATTCTGTGTAAATCCTGTAATTCACGGAACGATTTGCTAATGTCAGTTTCATTCACTAACTCTTCAACGCGTGCAATTATTTTTTGTTTCTGATCTAAATTGTATTTAAAATCTAAATCTCTTGCTTCACGGTCTAAGTGCAGATAATCGTAAAAATTTTCTACATGAAAGTGGTAGTTATTCCAAACGTGATTGTATTTGTCTTTTGGAATTGCTCCGGCATTTTTCCATCTTTCTCTTAAATCATTAAAATGTTTAAGGGTATCTTTAATGTTTTCCTGCGGGTTTATAAGTTCTTTAAGTTCTTCAACTATGGCAAGTCTGTTTTCCAGATTTGATTTTAGATTTGTTTGCAAATGCTTGAAATGGGCATTTCTTTTTTCTCTAAAAACATTATAATATTCGTCAAATTTAGATTTAAGCGGAGAATGATATTCGAATTCTTCATTCGGATCTTGTTTGGAAGCATTAAATTCTTCTTTTTTCTCTTCTATAAGGTGATTGTATTGTAATAAAAATGACTTTTTAATTTCCTCTATGTGGTCTTTTACAGACATTACTTTATCTGTGTTGATCAATTTTTTAAGCTCATCAACAAGCGCATCCAAAGAGAAAGTATCGTAATCCTGCATAGGAATGTCATGACGCTCTTTTAGCGTTTCATCTTCACTTTCTTCGGCATTCGAATTTGTTATGGCATCTAATGCTGTCTGATGATTGGTTTCTGTAGCCTCTGCTGTCTCTTCTGCTTCATTTGCTGTAGTTGAAGCTGTATTTTCAGTAGCTGTTTCAGACTCCGCTGTTTCAGGTGCATTATCTTGTGCAGAATCGCTAATTTCGATTTCTAATTTTCCGTCTGCTTCCTGCAGGTTATCATTCTTTTCTTCTAACATCTTAAATGTATAAGGTTTTTATTTTAAACAGAGCGAAAGATAGTAAAGGTGTTTCTAAATACAAAATAAATCGTTTGTTTATACGCTATTTTAAGATGAAATTCCTATTTGTTCAAAGAATTTAGGAATATGATATCGATTTTTTTGCTGATTTTTTAAAATAAATTTAAATTCTGAATTATTATAATTTTTAGAAAAATGAAATCAATATAATAGTATTAAGAGTGGTTTTGTAGTTTTATTTCGATTTAAAAAAGAATCAAAACCCCGGCTTCAATTCCGTAATTGTATGTTTTTTCACGGCCAAAAGCAATACTGGGATGAATATAAGCCATGTTATTTGGCGTAATTTTTCTGCCCAATTCTACGAAAGCATTATTGGGATAACCTTTGTTTGTTGCATTATATCTGAAGGCAACATCGGCAGCGATCCAGTTTTTTCCAAGAATATACATAAAGTAATTTTCAAGCGCTGTGGTATTGATATCATTTCGATTATCTGATCCGGCAAAACTCATTTGATTTTCTAAAGAGGCAATCCAAAGTACTTTTTTTTCTTTTATGTAAGCGCCATAAAATATCGCAGGAGCAAAGACCCATTTACCGGTTCCTAAAGCTGGATCTGAAGCTGAGTTTGAAATGATCCTGGCTCTAAAAGCAAGCCCTTTGCTATTTTCTAAATAGGGAATGTAACTTATACCAACACCAATATCACCAATTCCGGTTGTATTGACAGAAGTTGTATTGGAAGATATGAAAGGCAGGTCTGCCCTTAAATTCCAGGCTTTGTTAGCAATAGGATGTAAGAAACGGAGCTCAGTAGTGTTATATGATCCTGAGTCAGTATCTAAGTACTCATTAAAGAGTAAAATAGTTTTTAAATAGTAATGATACCTCGCCTCAGTATATGGATTTTTTTTAGGCTCTAAATTATCCTGAGCTTTTGCTGAAAAAGTAATTAAAAAGATTACTAAATAAAAAAGCTGTGATATATTCATAACTGCTTATTAATGAGTAGTCTAAAATACAAAAAAAAATACACTAAATTTTAGTGTATTTTTTAATTGATTTTATTTATTCCAGATTTTCCATGCCTTTTCTGCCTGAAAAATAAGCATATCATAACCATTTTTTATTACAGCGCCTCTTTCTTTGGCGTTTTTTAAAAATTGGGTTTCTGCAGGATTATATATTAAATCGTATGCAATATGTTTCTCTGTAAAAAACTCATAAGGAAGATCAGGACAGGCTTCGATATTTGGACTTGTTCCAACAGGCGTACAATTAATGATAATTTGAAAATTATCAAAAGTCGTAGCGTTGATTAGATTGTAATCGATGATGTTTTCTTTGGCTTCTCTGGAAACGAAAGTATATAGGATTCCCAGCTCGTCAAGAGCAAAAGCAACGCCTTTTGATGCACCTCCGGTGCCCAAAATAAGTGCTTTTTTGTGATGTGGTTCTAATAATGGCTCTAATGATTTTTTGAAACCATAATAATCAGTATTGTATCCTTTTAATTTCCCGTTTTTGGTAAATTTAATGGTGTTTACAGCGCCAATTAAAGCTGCTTTTTTTGAAAGTTTATCTAAGAAGGGGATGACCTGCTCTTTGTAAGGAATGGTTACATTTAATCCTTTTAAATCAGGATTGTTTTTAAGCAACCCTGTTAAATGGTTAATATCTGCAATGTCAAAATTTTCGTAGCTGTTACCGGCAAAAACTTCATCGCTAAATTTTTCTGTAAAATATCCTTTCGAAAATGAGTAACTAATATTACGGCCTAACAAGCCAAAACGTCTTCTTAAAATATCAATCATTATTGTTTTCTGTGTTTTTCAATATAATTTTTAACCGTTTTTTTTGACCATACGACCGGGAATAAATCTTCGATTAAAATGTAATTATCGAAGTTTAAACGCAAACCGTTGCTTAAATGAAATTTAGCTTTGGTAGTGTCCTGAATCATGAAATACAAACCTGCCAAACGATATTCGATTTCGTTTTCTTCCGGAAAATATTCAGAAGCTTGCAATAGGGTTTGAATAGCACTTTCGAATTCACCTAAAAACTGAAGAATGTCAACCCAAAACAACCAGGTGTCCAGAGCATAATCTCCAAATTCTACTGCTTTTCTATAACCAAATTCAGCTTCTTCAAAAAAGTTCATTTGTTTGTTAATGGTGGCATAACGCTTCCAGTACAAACGATTTTGATTGTCGATAGCTAATGCCTTATTGACAAAAAACAGGGCTTTTTGAAAGTTTTTTTGACGAACATAAAAATCAGTAATGGCAATCCATCCTTTATCTAAAAGCGGATCTTCGTGTACCGTTTGATTGTAATATTGTAAGGCTTTGGCCGAATTGCCCAGTTTTTCGTAACATTTTCCAATACGCAACAGGGCGTAAGAGGTGGCATCGTCTAACTCGATAGTTCGGTTGTAGCTTTCAATAGCTTCACCGTATTTTTTTAAACGCTCGTATGCTTTTGCTTTTTCCATGAAAGCGCCTAAAAACTCATCGTCGATCAGGGTGGCGTAATCAAAAGCGCGAATCGCATTTTCATATTCTTTTACGCCATAATGCAGGCGGCCAAGCTGATGCCAGGCAATCTCGCTGTATGGGTTTTTGTTGATGTAATCGTTAAGATAAACAATGGCTTCCTGGTTTTGATCTAAAAATTCAAAACAATACACCACGTTATATAAGGCAGACTGATCTTCTAAATCTTCTTCAAGACATTTGATAAAACTGTCTTTTGCCATCTCAAGGTTATCCATAAAAAGATATTCCATTCCAATTAAGTTGTACACGTCAGCGTAGTCATCTGTATATTGCAGGGCAATTTTAAGCAATTCTACCGCTTTTTCGTGTTGGTCTCTTTTAGAACAAATATTTGCTTTTTGGATATAAATTTCCTCGTTATTAGGTTCGATTGCATATAACTCGTTTAAGAGTTTCTCGGCGATTTCCAGTTTGTCGTCGTAAACCAGCATTTCTACTTGTACTAATTTTAAGCCCGTAGATTTTGGGTGCTGGTCTAATGCAAGTTTCAAGGCTTTTTTTGCTAAATTAGCCTTGCCTATGTCTAAATAATGAAGAATAATTTCTTCAAATTCTTCAGAATCAAAAAAGAGTACTTTGTTAGTTTTTAACATCGACTCAAATTTGGATAGGGATAGGTTATAATCTTCTTCTTCGTTGCTTAATTGCATACTGTCTTTATTTGAAATTAGCCTGTTATAAATTTAGGCAACCATATTATTGTTGTGAGGAATGAAAATTAATTGTTGTGAACAATTTAATTAACAATATGGACAGAATTTCTTTTCTGTTTTTAGTAATTAATCTTAGATATATCGAGATTAATTGGATTATTTTAAACTTCTTTTTCTTTTTTCAAAATTTCATCCATAACGTTTAAAATTATGGCACAACCTTCTTTTATTTCTTCTTTAGAAATGGTCAATGGTGGTGTTATTCTAATTGCGCATCCTTCAAACAACAACCAGAATAAAATGAGCCCTTTGTCCTGGCAGTTTAAAATGACCTGATTGGTTATTTCTGCGGTTTCGGTCATAGCGGCAAGCATTAATCCTTTTCCTCTAACTTCCTTTATCAAAGGATGTACCAAAAGCGATCTGAAGAGTTTTTCCTTGTCTAAAGCTTCCTGCATTAAATTTGTCTCAGTTAATTCCTGCAAAGTAGCCAGACATGCTGACGCAATGACAGGATGACCTCCAAAAGTGGTAATATGGCCCAGTTTAGGGTTTTCGGTCAGGAGATCCATTTTTTCAGCCGAAGCTGTAAAAGCACCAACGGGCATTCCGCCACCCATTCCTTTTCCCATAACTACAATATCCGGAACTACGTCATAGTTTTGGAAGCCAAATAGTTTTCCGGTTCTTCCAAATCCGGGTTGAATTTCATCGACTATCATTAGAGCTCCAACCTCATCGCAACGTTTACGTACTTTTTGCAGAAAATTATCGTGAGGCTGAATAAATCCGGCACCTCCCTGAATTGTTTCTAAAAGTATCGCTGCTGTTCTGGTGGTTATTTTTTGTAAGTCGTCTTCGTTATTGAAGGTAATAAAATCAACATCGGGAAGTAATGGACGAAAGGCTTGTTTACGCTCTTCAAAACCCATAACACTCATGGACCCCATAGTGTTACCATGATAAGCGTTATGACAGGAAATAAGCTGACTGCGTCCTGTTGTTCGTTTGGCCAGTTTCAATGCACCTTCAATAGCTTCAGTACCTGAATTGACTAAGTATGTTTTGTTTAAAGATTCCGGAAGGAGTGAAGCCAGTAATTTACAATATTGTACGGCCGGGCTTTGTGAATACTCGCCATAAACCATGACATGGGAATATTTGTCTAACTGATCCTTGATGGCCTGATTCACTCTCGGGTGCTGATGCCCGAGTGTACATGCCGAAACTCCGGCTACAAAATCTAAATATTTTTTATCGTTTGTGTCGTAAATATAGGATCCAATGGCGTGTGAAACTTCCATTCCCAAAGGATATGGAGAAGTTTGCGCCTGGTATTTTATAAAATCTGAATTCACTGTTGTTTATTTTAAAAATTTCAGGTTTAAGGTTTCAGGCTGACTGAAAAACAGGACTGAAAACTATTTTTTAGTTTTAGTTTTTGCTTTAACTGCGGGTGCCTTTTTATCGTAATTCAGGGTTTCTTCTCTCACTTTCATTGGAGCGTCTTTGTCTTTGGCTTCCTGATCTTTTCCTTCCTGAACTAATTTATCATTAAGTTCATTGTCTTCGGCGGTAAAAATATCATCTTTTGATTTTATCCGTTCATCTCCCCGCCAGCGTAATCCTTTTAGTTTACGGGCATTTTCTGGTAAATCGGCCTCAGGATATACATCACCGTCTACCTTATTAAAAAAGGTAATGGTTTGAATGTCATTATTTTCTAAAATAAGATTGATTTTACTACTTACATTTTTGTTGATTCCGATGAGTTCATTGTCGTCATTCCGCATATAGTAAACGACTTCGGTATTTTTAATAACGTCGACGTCATGTAGCTTTCCATCCTTGAATTTGCCAAATAAATTGAGTCCTTTTACCTGATTATAACCAGTTCCGAGAGTATCCCGCGAGACTATAAAAGTGTTGTTGAGGACTTTTAAGGAATCGAGTTTTTTGGTCGTGTTATCGCCAATTAAGTGCATAAGGTCTCCGGTAATTTGGCTTTCACCATTCCATAAAATTGGATTTCCAATCAGTTTTGTTAAAGCAGTTTTTGAATTCGAATGTATCGAATCGCATTTTCCGCTCATGTCTATTTTATAAAAACGGACATTTTTATAGGCCCTCAAAATGCGTTCGCCTTCTTTTCCGGTAACCATTAATTTCTGACCGTGAATGTAAACCGAATCTTTTTCAACAAGATTTATGGCTACCGCTCTTTTTGTTACAAACATGGAATCTTTTAGTTTGTAGATCTCGGCATAATGTCCTTTTACGATTCCGCGATTGATAGAATCTGTGATTTTTACATTTCGGGTTGCCGAGGCAAACTCGATATTACGGTTATAATATAAACTGTCTCCTTCTATAAGCCGGTCATCGTATTTGATATACGATCTTCTTAGAAAATGCGCCAGGTTTTTCTTGGTATCGTAAAATCCTTTTTCGGTATAGATATAATTAGCTTTACTGGTAATGGTCGATGGACCAAACAAATAGGTGTGTCCGGAATTGCTGTAATAATCTAAATGATTTGATTTTATAACATATTTTGGATTGGTAATCGTGACTTCTGTCAGGAATTGAAATTTTTTCTCTTCTACAAAATACCTGCCGGATTTACTTACTAATGTGTTGTCTTTATTGACAATTGTACCTTTTGTATTGTAAAATACCTGTTGAACATTTCGGTCAAAATTAATGGTATCTGTTTGTAAAGTAGCATCTGGAGAACTCATCACAGCATCTCCGGTTGCAAAAGCTTTTTTTAAATCGCCACTATATTCAGCGTATTTACTATTCAAAAACAAAGTATCACCTTGTACTAATTGTACATTTCCAAAAGCTTTAAGGTAATTTTCTTTTTGAAAAAAATAAGCTTTGTTACAAGTTAGTACAACACCATCATGACTTAATTTTACATTTCCGGTTAAAAGCAATCCATCCGGTACTAGAGCCTGATTAACTTCTGCAAAGTCCGTTTTCTCAAGTACGATTTGTTTTGTTTTTGTTTTGGGCGCTTGTGCAAAAATGAATTGTACGCTTAATAAAAGCAAACAATAAGATATGAAAAACAGTGATTTCTTCAATTGATTAAATTTTTGTCAAATTTATGAAAAAGGTTACAACCTTTACGGATATTAAGATTTATTTATACGTCAAATGACAGACGGCTGCAGATAATAATTTGAAATTTAATTTATCAACAAAATCAGGTACTCTTTCGTTGTAGTTTAATTTTCTAAAGTACAATTTTGCCAAAAATGATTTTAGTTTCTTTTGCATTTAAAATTTATCCTAAATTTAGAAAATGGTTTCTGAATTATGGATCGGCTCTTTAATTCAGAAAAGAATTAGTTTATAAAATGAATATGATAAATAAAAAAGTTTTTGTTGCAGGATTGGCTGTAGCCATGCTGTCCGGGGCATGTAAAACCAAAGATTTAAAAATGAATACAATTAAAGAAGAAGCTGCTGCTGAAAAGAAAGTGGTAGTGTATCAGGTTTTTACCCGTTTGTTCGGAAATAAAAATACTACCAACAAACCCTGGGGGACAATTGAAGAAAATGGTGTTGGAAAATTTAATGATTTTACAGATAAAGCGCTTCATGAAATTAAAGATTTAGGGGTAACGTATATTTGGTATACAGGGGTTCCGCATCATGCCTTGGTTCGGGACTATAAAGCTTACGGAATTTCTGATGACGATCCGGAAGTGGTAAAAGGTCGTGCCGGCTCCCCTTATGCTGTAAAGGATTATTATAATGTAACCCCTGATCTGGCTGTAAATCCAGCAAACCGATTACAGGAATTTGAAGCTTTGATAGCAAGAACGCACAAGGCAGATTTAAAATTAATTATTGATATTGTACCCAATCACATTGCAAGAAAGTATGAAGGTTTAAATAATCCCGAAGGTGTAAAAGATTTTGGAGCTGATGATGATGTGAACCTGGAGTATAAGAGAGATAATAATTTCTATTATATTCCAAAAGTACACTTTGAAATTCCGGATGGTGATATTCCTCTAAACGGAGAGAAAAATCCTCTTGTTGACGGGGTCTTTGATGAAAATCCGGCAAAATGGACAGGAAACGGATCCCGAAAGGTAAAACCGGATCAAAATGACTGGTACGAGACAGTAAAAGTAAATTATGGAATTCGTCCTGACGGTTCTAAAGATTTTCCGGAACTTCCGGCTGGATTTGATCAAAAATCGTATCAGGAGCATTTTGCTTTCTGGCAGGATAAGGATGTACCTGATTCCTGGAAGAAATTCAAATCGATAGCTTTGTATTGGATTGCAAAAGGTGTTGACGGATTTCGTTATGATATGGCAGAGATGGTTCCGTATGAGTTTTGGAGTTATATGAATTCTGCTGTCAAAATGAAAAACCCAAGTGCTTTTTTACTGGCAGAAGTATATAATCCAAATGAATACCGTAATTATATTCGTTTAGGAAAAATGGATTACTTGTATGATAAAGTAGAAACCTATGATAAGTTAAAGGATGTTATTCGCGGAAAATCATCTCCGGACGGGTTGTCTGATATTCAAAAAGGAATGTCGGATATAGAACATAATATGCTTCATTTTTTGGACAATCATGATGAGCAACGTTTGGCAAGTCCTGAATTTGCGGGAACTCCTGAACGCGGGAAACCTTTAATGGTAGTTTCGACAACCATTAGTACATCGCCAACAATGGTTTATTTTGGACAAGAAGAAGGAGAGGCGGGAAATGAAAATGCTGGTTTTGGCAGTCGTTCCAGAACTTCAATTTTTGATTACATTGGCGTTCCAAATCATCAACGCTGGATGAATGAAGGAAAGTTTGATGGAGGACAACTGTCTGAATCTGAAAAAAACCTTCGTGATTTTTATAAACGATTACTAAATTTTGCGATCAATAGTTCGGCATTAATGGGAAGTTTTGAAGAAATACAAAGTGCAAACCGTCAAAATAATGCGGGTTACGATGCATTGCTTTATTCCTATGTTCGTTGGTCTGAAAATCAAAAATTGGTCGTTGTTGTGAATTTTTCTTCTGAGAAAACAAGTGATTTTGAGTTGAAAATTCCTGCTGATGTGATCTCAAAATGGAATCTGAAAGATGGTGAATATACACTTACGGATCAATTGTATCAAAAGAGCTCAGTGAAGTTAAAAGTAGAGAATGGAACAGGAATGTCGAGAATAAAAATACGGCCTTCAGAATCGTTTATTTATGAATTGAAATAAGGATTGCCGGTTTATAAGTCATATTTGATTTGGTTCGCAATGTAAAAATGAAAATAGACGAAAAAAAAAGCTGATACTTAATTTGTATCAGCTTTTTGTTTTTATACTTTTTTGACTTTCTTCAAAGCCGCTATATAGTTTTCGTTTACTTTTTCCCAATTGATATGTTCATAAAAGGCATCAATATAACTTCCTTTTCTATTTTGATAATCGAGATAATAAGCATGTTCCCATAAATCGATTCCTAATATTGGTGTACCGGGAATCAGAGCGTTTTTCATTAAAGGATTGTCCTGGTTTTCTGTGGTTGTAACTTGCAGTTTTCCGTATCTGTCTACAACTAACCAAACCCAGCCTGAGCCAAACTGTTTTTCTGCCTGACCTTTAAATTGCGTGGTAAGATTATTAAAAGAACCAAATTCTTTATTTATAGAGCCTGCCAGAGTATCTGATGGAGTTTGTTCTTTTGGAGTCAGAATATTGAAATAAAGCGTATGATTGTAATATCCACCGGCATTTTGACGAAGTTTAGCATTGCTAAGATCCATTTTTTTCAGGATGTCTTCAATAGGTGAATTCTCAAATTCAGTATTTAGGATTTCTTTGTTGAAATTATTCGTATACGTTAAATAGTGTTTCGAATAATGCGTTTCTAAAGTAAGGGTTTTTATCGCCGGAGCCAAACCATCGTATGCAAAAGGTAATTTTGTCATCTCAAAAGAACCCGGATCTGCTTTTACATCATTTGGTGAACCAATGGTTATTTTTTCTTCTTTGGTTGGTAAAGGAACTTCTACTACTTCAGTTAGCTTATTGTTGTCATTACAAGAAAATAATAGAAAAAATGAAGCTAAAATGCTGAAACGAACAATGTTTTTCTTCATAATAGTAGTTATTTTATTGTTAGTGAATTAATGATTTCAATATAACATTCTTTGGCCTCATCTACCGATATATGACTAATTTGCATCCAGGCATTTGTTTTGAAAGCATTTCTTAAGTCAAAATTTTCAGATTGATTGTATATAGCTGTTCCAAAAGTTGCTTGTTTATAATATGCATAAAGTCTTAGCTGCACATCTTGTGGCAGCGAGGCCTGAGTCATTTTTAGAGCGTTTTCAACAGCCTCAGTAAAACGAGTATCTAAATCTTTTTCGATCATTAAGCTTTTGTAGCGATGATGGTTTTTCCACCAATTGCTTTTTGGTTTAATACTACATTAATAGGAGTACCTAAAGGTAAAAATAAATCTACTCTTGAACCAAATTTTATAAAACCGGCATCTGTACCTTGTACCACCTGCATGCCTTCTTTTGCGTAATTTACAATTCTGCGGGCTAATGCACCTGCAATTTGTCTGTATAATATCTGTCCGAAACTCTCGTTTTCAATTACTACAGTAGTTCTTTCGTTTTCTTCGCTTGCTTTTGGATGCCAGGCTACTAAGAATTTCCCGGGATGATATTTGCTGAATTTTATAATTCCGTCCATAGCGTAACGAGTTACGTGCACATTGATTGGCGACATAAAGATTGAAACTTGTAAACGTTTATCTTTAAAAAACTCACCTTCATAAACTTCTTCAATAACAACTACTTTTCCGTCAACAGGGGCAAGAATCTGATCGCTGTTTCTGATCGCAATTCTTTTAGGATTTCTAAAAAATTGTAGAATAATAACCAATACAACCAGGCCGGCAATTTGAACGAGCATTCTTAGCCAGGTAATATCAATAAATTTGTCAGCAATTAATAATACGGCTACCGCAAATACAGTACCTAATAAAATGGATGGGCCTCCTTCTTTATGAAACATAATATAAAATTTGATAAAATAAAAATATAATTGGTGCTACAAATATAACACTATCTAGTCGATCTAGGATACCACCATGTCCGGGCATGATAGAACCGCTGTCTTTTACTCCGGCAATTCTTTTAAATTTTGATTCGATCAGGTCACCAATCGTTCCAAAAACACTTACAATTAGAGCAATAATAGTCCATATTAAAATAGATTTACCGCTAAAAGCCGGATTGGGCTGAATGTAAAGTTTTGAAATTAGAAAACCCGCAAAGGCAGCAAATACTGCTCCGCCCAGAAAACCTTCTATTGTTTTTTTAGGAGATACACGTTCAAATAGCTTATGTTTTCCGATGGATTTTCCAACAAGATAAGCAAAGGTGTCGTTTGTCCAGATCAGGATAAACAACCCAAGAATGATTTTGGGATTGTAATTATTAGTTCCGAATGAAATTTTTACAATAAAAATAAACGGAAGAGTAATGTATCCTAAAAGATATAAATACTTAGAGGAAATACTTATTTTTTGAACAGAGTCATAAAAAAGAAATAAAATACATTTGATAGATACCACTATAGTCACAGCCAAAAGTACCAGATCCAGTTGCTGGATATTAATTTCGAAATCAAAATTTGACTGAAACAAATTGTTTAGATACGAAGTTGTTTGTTTATTGTAGTGGCTAACCAGTATTGTCACCGAATATAATAAAGTCCCAAACAAAATCGAAAAGATTTTATTGAGGTTTACTAAGTTGGAAAATTCATAGATTGTAATAATTAGAAAAATACCAAAAAGAATAATAAAGCTTTCAGTAGAAAACAGAATAGATGTTAGTAGTAAAGCAATATAAACAGCACCAGAAATGGTCCTCTTGAGTGTTTCATTCATCTTAAAGGTCTTCTAAGAGCAATAAATATAAATTTTTGGCAACGCTTCCGTATTGCGTAAAATCTTCTTCTTTTGCTTTTTCGAAATATTTTATTGTGGTGATATTAGTTGGGTAATCTCTTTCGTATTTGCGTTTAATGGCACTAAGGCCGTCGCTTTTTATAGAAAGAATCTGGCTTGTTGTAGCTATTATAACAATATTTGCCGGTAATTCGTTGGGTTTGTCTTGTCTGATTTGTTTTGATGAAAATAAAATAGAACCTTCATCGGCAATTAAATTCTCGCAGGTAGCAAGCAGGAATTTTGGATTTCTGGGAGAAATGTATAGTAATTTATTTTCTTCCAATAAACTGAAAAGGGCAGGTTCATAACATAAAACTTCGTTTTCGAACCAATCGTTTTCTTCCAGGATGTTTTCAAATTGTTCTGCAACTTCTTGTTTGTTTTCACAATACAAAAATTTCCCGCCATTTTTCTTAAAGTTAAAAATGAATCTTTCGTCTATAGAAAGATGACTATCCTGAATTGGATTTCCTCCATATTGGCTTTCATTCTCTTCATCAGAAGCGGCATCGCTGGAACCAAATATTTTTTTGAAAAAATTCATTTTATATGAAATACTTTACATGTTAATTGAAAACGTTCAAAGATAAAAAAATCTTAATTCAAAAGGCTATTTTGAATTAAGATTTTAAAAAATATTACATATTTGCTGAATAATTTACGAAACCACTTCTTCTAAATTTTTATCAAAAGTACGTTTTCCGAAAATATTTT
Organism: Flavobacterium sp. FlaQc-48; assembly: GCF_044007335.1. Classification (NCBI taxonomy): domain Bacteria; kingdom Pseudomonadati; phylum Bacteroidota; class Flavobacteriia; order Flavobacteriales; family Flavobacteriaceae; genus Flavobacterium; species Flavobacterium sp. FlaQc-48. Next base: position 53,226 of record NZ_JBIPCR010000030.1, read on the forward strand.
CTAAGTCATCTTTAAAAATAACTTCTTTTTCTATTAATATATCAGCAAGTTGATTTAGCTTGTCTTTATTCTCTTCTAAAATTTGAATAGCTCTTTTGTATTGGCCTTCAATTAATTCTGAAATTTCTTTGTCGATGATTTTTGCTGTTTCATCAGAATATGGTTTAGAGAAATTGTATTCGCTTTGTCCTGTTGAATCATAATAAGTAACATTACCTATTTTTTCATTCAATCCGTATATCGTTACCATAGCACGGGCCTGACGGGTAACTTTTTCTAAATCGCTTAAAGCACCGGTTGATATTCTGTCAAAAGTTACTTTTTCAGCAGCTCTTCCGCCCATGGTAGCACACATTTCGTCTAACATTTGATCTGTTCTCACGATTTGTCTTTCTTCCGGTAAATACCATGCAGCTCCTAAACTTTGTCCACGAGGTACGATGGTTACTTTAATAAGCGGTGCAGCGTGCTCTAACATCCAGCTTACAGTTGCGTGACCAGCTTCGTGAATAGCAATTGCTCTTTTTTCATCCGGAGTGATGATTTTATTTTTCTTTTCAAGACCGCCAATAATTCTGTCAACGGCATCAAGGAAATCTTGTCTGTCAACTGCAGTCTTGTTGTTACGGGCAGCAATTAAAGCGGCTTCGTTACAAACGTTGGCAATGTCAGCACCAGAGAACCCCGGAGTTTGCTTGGCTAAGAAATCAAGGTCAAGACCTTCTACTTTTTTGATAGGAGCTAAGTGAACTGCAAATATTTCAGCTCTTTCGCGAATATCCGGCAAGTCAACAAAAATTTGTCTGTCAAAACGACCCGCACGCATTAATGCTTTGTCCAGAACATCAGCTCTGTTGGTTGCAGCCAGAACAATGACATTAGAATTTGTACCAAAACCATCCATTTCTGTCAGCAATTGGTTCAAAGTATTTTCTCTTTCGTCGTTTCCGCCTGACATATTGCTTTTTCCTCTTGCTCTACCAACAGCATCAATTTCGTCGATGAAGATAATAGCAGGGGATTTTTCTTTAGCTTGTTTGAATAAGTCACGAACACGTGAAGCACCAACACCTACGAACATCTCTACGAAATCAGAACCTGACAAAGAGAAAAACGGTACCTGGGCTTCACCTGCAACAGCTTTAGCCAATAATGTTTTACCAGTTCCAGGAGGTCCTACCAGTAGTGCTCCTTTAGGGATTTTACCTCCTAAATTGGTGTATTTTTCCGGGTTCTTAAGGAATTCTACAATTTCCTGTATTTCTTCTTTTGCGCCTTCTAAACCTGCAACATCTTTAAATGTTGTTTTGATGTCTGTTTTTTCATCAAACAATTTAGCTTTAGATTTTCCTATGTTGAAAATTTGTCCGCCACCGCCACCAGCGCCACCTGACATTTTACGCATAATGAAAATCCATACTCCAATAATGATGATGATTGGAAGAAGACTAATTAGGATGTCGCTCCAATTATTTTTCTGCAGGAAATTAAAATCTTTCAGTTTGCCTTCGCCAACTGCTTTCTCTAATTTAGTTTGAAAAATTTGATCGTTACCAATCTCTAAAGTATAATGAGGGCCTTTGTTAGGTCTTTCAAAAATATCTTTAGCTACTTTTTTATTGGCAGCATCTTTAAGAGCCGCAGCGTTTAAATATACTTCAGCCTCAGCTTTATTATAAACGATTACTTTTTCAATTTGCCCTTTTTCTAATAATACATTGAATTTAGAAGAAGTTAATTGAGCAGGTTCGCTTAAGTTAGATCCTCCGGTTGCAAAGCTTATAAATAAAAAAACTAAAAGTATTGCAGTATAGATTAACCAGGGACTTATTTTAAATTTACTCGGATTTGGATTATTATCTTTAGCCATTAGAAAAATTTTCTTTAGTATTTGTTTTCGATTGTAGTTATTTTGGCATCACCCCAAAGGCTCTCGATATTATAGTATTCACGAATGTGTTTCTGGAAAACATGTACCACAATATGCACATAATCCATTAGGACCCATTCTGCATTATCGGTTCCTTCTACGTGCCAGGGTTTATCTTTAAGATCTTTTGATACAGTTTTTTGAATGGAGTTTACTATGGCGTTAACTTGTGTATTTGAACTTCCGTTGCAGATAACAAAATAGTCGCAAACAGCAGTGTCAATCTCTCTTAAGTCAAGAATATCGATATCATTTCCTTTTACTTCTTCAATTCCTTTGATTATGTTCGCCAATAGAACATCATTATTAATAGTCTTTTTCGCCATGAATTATTTTATATGAATTTGTAAAGTTACCAAAATTTGTGATTATTTTTGAACCTTAACAAAATATTAAATTAAGTTATTTAAATTATTTAGATGAAACTAATCAAACTCGATGCCATAGATTCGACAAACGACTTTCTTAAAGCATTGTCAAGTCAGGAAGAACTTGATAATTTTACTGTGGTAACAGCTGAAAATCAGACAAAAGGCAAAGGTCAAATGGGAGCGAAGTGGCAGTCAGAGTCAGGTAAAAACTTAATTATGAGTGTCTTGGTAAAGGATTTCGTTTTTGATCACGAACAGGTTTTTAACCTAAGCATAATCATTTCTTTAAGTGTGATTGATGCCTTAAAAACTTTAAATATTCCTGATTTAAGTATAAAATGGCCTAACGACATTATGTCATACACCAAAAAAATAGGTGGCATACTAATCGAAAATACCTTAAAAAGTGATGGCAGGATCGTGTCAGTAGCTGGATTGGGACTGAATGTCAATCAGACTAATTTTGACGAATTGCCAAATGCGTCATCTTTGGCAGTGATTTGTAAAACTCAATTTGATAAAAATGCTTTGCCCTTGTTAATTATCGAAAAAATACAAGAGAAAATCCAGTCCTGGGAAAAGAATTCAGCTGATTTATGGGATGAATATTTTAATTCATTATTTCGAAAAGGAGTTCCAATGCCTTTTAAAAACCTGCAGCATCAAAACTTCATGGGAATCATTCAGGGGGTTTCTCCTGTAGGGAAAATTCAAATTTTGCTAGAAGACGATTCTGTTTCAGAATTCGATATCAAAGAAGTTCAGATGCTTTATTAGGGGAGGGGCAAAGGGTTATAAGGTGCAAAAGGTTCAAAGGTTCAAAGGTACAAAGGTTCAAAGGTACAAAGGTACAAAGGTACAAAGTTACAAAGGTTCAAAGGGTTAAAGGTTCAAAGGGTTAAAGGTGCAAGGGGGCAAAGGTGCAAGGGTTGAAAGGTTTGCTACTAGGATATTGGTTTTTTTTTCTTTTTCTCATCCTGAGATATTAACGGTCACAAAAAAAACTGTTTTGGTTTTTTTGGTCTTTGCTGGGCTTCGAGTGCAATTCTTCGTGCCTCAGCATGAATTGTTTGCAGGTTGCAGCAGGATAAGAAACTTTGTGTTTTCGTGCTAATCAAAAAAAAACCTGATCGTGAAAATCAGGCTTTTTTTATAGTTAAGGATTAACAATTTTCCATTGATAATTAATTATAGCTTGGTCATGTTATTAGCCAAAGTTTCAATAAACTTGCTAATTGGTCCTTTGATCATCATGGCCATCATAGCGTTGAATTCGCCTTCAAAGAATAATTGAACTGCACTTTCTGAATCAGAAAGACTATCAATATTTGACGTTAAAGTAAATGGAAGCTTATCGCTTGCTGCTCCCAACACAATTTTGTTTGGGGCTGCTTTTTCTTTCATTTTAAGTTTTATTTCCGGCATACCTTTCAGTCCAAAAATAAAAGCGTCTTCGCCAATTACTTCAAATTTAGCAATATTGTCAGGCATTAATTTCTCGAAATTCTTTACATCAGTCAATAAATCAAATAAATCCTGAGCTGATTTCTGAACAGTAACTTTTGGACTTTCTAAGTTCATATATTATTTTTTTATTTTATAATTTAACCGCAAAGGGCGCTTTTTTTATTTACTGATGTTTATAAACACAAAATTGTATATCCGGAAATTCCAAATTTCAGGAAGCTGCAATCTAAAATTACTCCTCTTCCTGACCCCAGGTAGTCGGACTCTCGTTCCATTCTAGCAGGGTAGATTGTTGCTCTTCAGTAATATATAGTTTCTGAACTGCGAGATCTAATAGGTTTTCGTAATTGCTAAGCGTATACAAATCGATATTGGCGTTTTTAAAGTTTTCTTCGGCAACATTAAAACCATAGGTAAAAATTGCTGCCATCCCTTTAATATTAGCCCCTTCATTGCGTAAAGCTTCAACAGCCAATAAACTACTGTTTCCGGTACTAATTAAATCTTCAACAACTACAACATTTTGTCCTTTTTGTAAAAAACCTTCGACCTGATTTTGTCTTCCGTGTTTTTTTGCTTCCGGGCGTACGTAAACGAAAGGTAATCCAAGGCTTTCGGCAACAAGAATCCCAATTCCAATAGCTCCAGTGGCAACACCGGCAATAACATCCGGTTTTCCAAATTGTTTTTCAATGTTCTTTGCGAATTCATCACGAACGTAGTTTCGGATGCTCGGAAATGAAAGAATTAACCTATTATCACAGTAAATAGGAGATTTCCAACCTGAAGCCCATGTAAAAGGATTTTCGGGATTCAATTTAATTGCATTTATTTGCAAAAGCAATTCGGCTGTTTTTTCGGCAGTATCTTTATTAAAAATCATAGTACAAATGTATAAAGTTTTTGTGAACGACAAACCACTTTTTTTGACAAATGAAATCTCAAAAGAGACTAATTTTCAATTATTCCTGTTAGAGAGTATTGATATTGAGCAGCTTATAGTGAAAATATTTCAAAATAAAATTCAAAAAGCTTATTTATATCATCCTGACGAAAAGGAAATTATGAAGACCCTAAAAGCCAAGATTCCTGTAAGTAAAGCGGGAGGAGGCTTTGTGTACAATAAAAAAGGGGAAGTTTTATTTATCTTTAGAAACGGAAAATGGGACTTACCAAAAGGCGGAATTGAAAAAGGGGAGGAAATTGAAGCTACTGCAATGCGCGAAGTCGAAGAAGAAACGGGCGTAAACCAACTCCGAATTACGAATAAACTCCAAAAAACATATCACGTTTTTAAACGTAACGGAAAATACAAGCTTAAAATCACGCATTGGTTCGAAATGCAATCTGATTTTGAAGGTACTCCGCAAGGCCAAATCGAAGAAGGCATCGAAAAAGTAGCCTGGCTAAACCCGGAACAAATAAAAGAAGCCCTGAAAAACTCTTACGAAAATATAAAATTGTTGTTTGAAGAAGAGAATCAATTGCAATAACAATTTCAAAAAGCAATAACGTAGTGCAACGCACTACGAATTAAATCAAAAGTGGGAATTGCCCTGAAAGGGCAAGAGAAAAATTAAGAATAAAGATTCAAAGAAAAAAGGTGTTTTCCCGGAGAGCATTATGTAAAAAATGGTAAACGTGCTTTTTGAAATGAGGCTTTTGCCCTTACAGGGCTTAAAATTATCATCGTTTTTCATTCATAGTGCTTCGCACCATGCTATTGCTAAGGCTCTTTCAGAGCAACAGGTTTCGAACGCTTATGATTTCAAATCTACGCTATCGGGCTTGTATAATTTTTGATTTTTAACTATTTCATGTCTCAAAAATCGTACTTTTGTTTAGATAACAAATTATTTAGATTGTATCGTACACAGCAATAATGTTTTTTACAAATTGGTTGTTGTGAACCTTAATATTATCTTTGACTTATGAGCACACTTACAAAATCAAACCATATAGGGCGAAAAATTAGCCGTATTCGTGAACTTAGAGACATGAAACAAGAAGCTTTGGCACAAGCTATGGGAACAAACCAACAGACTATATCTGCCCTTGAAAACAGCGAAACTATCAGCGAGGAAAAACTTGTTGAAGTAGCAAAAGCTTTGGGAGTAAGTGTTGAAGCCCTTAAAAATTTTTCAGACGAAGCTGCAATTAATTATTTTAATAATTTCTATGATAATAGTGGTAGTCAAGGTTCGTTTTCGCATGGACCAGTATTTACTTTTAATCCGTTAGACAAATTAATTGAGGCTTACGAAGAAAATAAAAAACTTTACGAACGTTTAGTTCAGGCAGAAAAAGACAAAGTTGAGTTTTTGCAAAATATATTGAAGGATAGATAGCCTTTTATACATTATACAATTTAAAAAGCCTAATAAATAATTTTTATTAGGCTTTTATATTTTGTAGTTTCCGCTAGCGGGGGAGCTCCACTTCAATATCCCGTAAAGAGAATCAAAACAAATATATTTGGAAGGAAATATAGAGACGAGTACGAAATCGTGGGACTCTTCGCACGTCAATTGCGGAAGCTTAGTGGAGCGGGGTTGAAAGCCCTAAAAAGCAATAGCGTAGTGCAACGCACTACGAATTAAATTAAAAGTGGGAATTGCCCTGAAAGGGCAAGAGAAAAATTGAGAATAAAGATTCAAAGAAAAAAGGTGTTTTTCAGGAGAGCATTATTTAAAAAATGGTAAGCGTGCTTTTTGAAATGAGGCTTTCGCCCTTACAGGGCTTAAAATTATCATCGTTTTTCATTCATAGTGCTTCGCACCATGCTATTGCTAAGGCTCTTTCAGAGCAACAGGTTTCGAACGCTTGTGATTTCAAACCAGCTTTACGAAGTGT
>NZ_JBIPCR010000031.1:0-30622 GCF_044007335.1 Flavobacterium sp. FlaQc-48
CCGATGATTCATAAGTATAGGATTCTGTAATATCTAAGAGAAAAATAAATTCTGAAACAGATAACTTAGAAAGTAAAGAATCTTCACTGTAAAGAAGAAAGCTTACGCTCGAATCTTCAAGTATATAAGATAAGCGATTAGATGGTAATGACGCATCTAGCGGAACATATGTACCTCCTAATTTGAGAATACCTAACATACTAATGATCATTTCAAAACGCTTATCAAACAAAATAGCTATTCTGGAATCGCTAGTCACACCCATAGATTTTAGATAATGAACTAATTGATTTGAACGCTCATCTAATTCTTGATAAGTCATGGAGTTACTTTCATGAACTAAAGCAACAGCATTCGGAGTACGCTTAGCCTGCTCTTCGAATAAATCTACTACAGTCTTGTCTTTTGGATACGCTGTATCAGTATCGTTGAAGATACTTAATAATTGATGTGATTCTTCTTTGGTGAGCATCGATAAACCGCTTATTGGCTGCGTGATATTCTCTGCAATACTAACCAACAACTCTTGATAATGCAATAGCATACGGTCAATCGTAGCCTTATCAAATAAAGCCGTGCAATAATTTATTTCTAATGAAATGTTCTGATTCCTCTCTGATGCACTAAATATTAAATCAAATTGTGCAGTAACCATATCGAACTCATAATCTGAAATAACAATACCTTCTAAACTCTCCTCTTTTTCATTAGAGTTTTTAGTATTATTTTTAAAATCAAACATCACTTGAAATAATGGTGTCATACTCATATCTCTAGTGATAGCTATTCGATCTACGACCTTCTCAAAGGGTGCCAACTGATGATCGTATCCCTCTAAAGTTGTTTGCTTTACTCTTGATAGCAAATCTTTAAAACTCAGATCGCCGCCTAAATCACTGCGAAGTGCTAAGGTGTTTACAAAAAAGCCAATCATTCCCTCTAACTCCGATTGGGTTCGATTCGCAATTGGGGTTCCTACACAAATATCATCCTGACCACTATAACGAGATAATAAGATCTTGAAAGCCGATAACAATAACATAAACAGCGTCACACCTTGCTCTTGACATATTGAATTTAGCGAAGTGCTTATTTTTTTGTCCAGCTCAAAAGAAATAGTCGCTCCTGCATTACTCTGTACAGAAGGTCGTGCATGATCCATTGGTAGTGACAAAGTGCTTACATCTCTTAATTTTGATTCCCAATAGGATAACTGATCCTCTAAAACATTGCCTTCTAAATACTTGCGCTGCCAAATAGCATAATCTGCGTATTGTAAGCTAAGCTCCGGTAAAACTGCCTCACGGCCAGACTGCAGAGCACTGTACAATTCCATAAACTCATGCACCAAAATTCCCTCTGACCATCCATCACTTGCAATATGATGGAAAATACAAGCCAGAACATGCTTTTCATTCCCTAATGTATATAAACACGCTCGCAGCTTGTAATCTTTTGATAAATCAAAAGGTTTATTCAGGTAGCCTGCTATATTATTTTCTAATAATAACTCATTTGATACTACTTCTTGTTCCAAAAACCAATTCTCAGCCTCTATAACCTCCTGATATCCAACACCCTCTTCTGATAAAAGATTCGTGCGTAATACTTCATGGCGCGAAACAATAGTTTGTAATGATTCTTCTAAAATTGAAATATTTAATGTTCCATCTAAACGTAACACAATTGGCATATTATATTCTGCACTACCACCCAACTGATCCAAAAACCATAAACGCTCCTGGCTAAACGATAGTGGGATTTTAGTAAAAGAATCCCTATTGTAAGGAGTAATCTTTTTTAATAATTCTTCTGTTGTATTTTCATCTTGATACTTCTTTAGATATTGAATAATTAATTCCTTATTATTTTTTATTTCCAAAAGTACTGTCGGATCTATATTAGTATTTGATTTAACGCTTAATAAATCACCTTTTAATACTAATTTTATTCCTTCTCTATTTAATCTTTGAAAAAAACTTGAAAATTCCATATGCCTTATTAAATTATAATTCAATGTTTATACTATAATCATTTTTAGTATCAGTAGAGTTGACTACTTTATAGATTATATATGATGCTAACTCTTCTACAGTATTAAATCTGAAAATGTTTCGAATAGACACTTCTATTGATAGTTCTTTACGTATCATAGACACCAGGCGGGTTGCCAATAAACTATGACCTCCCAATTCAAAGAAGTTATCATAAATTCCTATCTGATCAATCCCTAATAATTCTTGCCATATTTCTGCTAACTGCGCTTCCGTTTCGTTGCGTGGTGCTACATATTCTTTACTGGATAAATCTGAACTATCGGGATCCGGCAGTGCTTTTTTATTGAGCTTTCCATTAGTGGTTAATGGCATCGCATCTAAAGTCACCCATAATTGAGGAACCATATACTCCGGTAAACTTAGTTTTAATTGGTTTTGCAATACTTCTTTATCGAAATCCCCCTCAGGTACAACATAACCAACCAGACGCTTGCTGCCAACTGTATCTTCCTTAGCCAATACACAACACTGTGTTACTCCGGGTAAAGAAGACAAGACGTTTTCGATCTCGCCCAATTCTATACGATAACCCCTTATCTTAACCTGGTCGTCTTTTCTTCCTATACACTCAATATTACCATCGGGTAACCAACGTGCCAAATCGCCTGTTTTATAAATTCGTTCCCCTTCTTTAAATGGATTCTCTATAAATTTCTCATTAGTTAATTCTTCTCGGTTTAAATAGCCTCGTGCTACCTGAACACCTCCGATACACAATTCTCCAATTACGCCTAATGGCACTATCTTATCATAATTATCTAATATGTATATCTTAACATTATCAGTCATTCGACCTATATTAACTTTTTGAAAACGATCTAATCTTTGAGCTGTAACCCAAATAGTAGCCTCTGTTGGACCATATAAATTCCAAACAAAATTACTTATAGAAGTAAGGCTATCCTTTAAAGATTCCTTAATAGCTTCTCCTCCGGTCAAAATAGTAACTCCTTCTTTATTGTCCCAGTCATTATCAATAAGCATTTGCCATGTTGATGGTGTCGCCTGCATAAAATCAGGACGGTAATCAGCTATAAAAGTTTGAAGTTTATCTGCATCTCTTATTGATATACTATCTACGACGATAACTTTAGCGCCTAATAATAAAGGAGTAAAAAATTCTAAATAAAAAATATCAAAAGTATATGTTGTTACTGATAGAAATTTCTTCAAACCACTCATTCCTAAATGATTAATCATACTTAATAAGAAATTAACTAAACTAGTATGAACAACAGGAACTCCTTTAGGAACACCTGTACTTCCCGAGGTGTAAATAACATATGCCAAATTAGAAGGTGATAATACAGGACTCAATTTTCTTTTAGAGCAGCGCGAGATAACATTCCATTCACTGTCTAAAGATAAAACTGACAAACCTTCACGTTTATCTATAACTTTACGACTTAACTCACTGCTCAAAACCAAATCAATACTAGCATCTGTAAGCATGTAATTTAAACGATCTTTTGGATACTCCGGATCGATTGGAACAAAGGCACCTCCTGATTTTAATATCCCCAGAATACCAATTAGCATCTCTAAACTTCGCTCCAGACACATACCAACAAGATCATCCGGCTCTACGCCTTGTTCGCGTAAATAATGCCCCAACTGATTCGAGCGTTGGTCTAATTCTTTATAAGTTAATTCTTTACCTTCATAAACAACCGCGATAGCGTCTGGTGTTCGTTTAACTTGTTCAGTGAATAAATCAACTACGCTCTTATCTTTTGGATATGCGACATCTGTGTTATTGAAAACATCCAATAATTGATGTTCTTCTTCTTGGGTAAGCATCGATAAACTGCCCAAAGACTGGGAAATATCAACGATGATGTTTTTCAATAACTCTTGGTAATGTAACAGCATTCGATCGATTGTTGCCTTTTCGAACAAAGCAGTACTGTAATTTATGTACAGTGAAGTCCCTTCATCTCCATCTGATACACTCAGTGTCAAATCAAACTGCGTAGTAACCCTATCAAACTCGTAATCTGATATCAAAATATCCTCTAAATCTAATTTTTTATTAGTTGCTGATGCATTCTGCAATATAAACATCACTTGAAACAATGGCGTCATACTCATATCACGCGTTGTAATCACCCGATCCACAACCTTTTCAAATGGTGTTAACTGATGGTCATAACCTTCCAGAGTTGTCTGTTTTACTCTTGACAACAAATCTCTAAAACTCGGGTTGTCGCTCAAATCACTGCGAAGTGCCAAAGTATTGACAAAAAAGCCTATCATTCCTTCTAACTCCGATTGTGTTCTATTCGCAATTGGTGTTCCTATACAAATATCGTCCTGTCCGCTGTAGCGGGATAACAATACCTTAAAGGCGGATAACAATAACATAAAAAGGGTAACACCTTCTTGTTGGCATATCGAACTTAATGAGTCTCTCAGCTCTTTTCCTAACTCTAAAGAAACACTGGCGCCTTCATTGCTCTGCACAGAAGGACGAACATAATCCGTTGGTAAGGACAAAGTGCTTACTCCACTTAATTTTGCTTCCCAATAGGATAACTGATTCTCTAAAACCTCGCCTTCTAAATACTTGCGCTGCCAGATGGCATAATCTGCATATTGTAAGCTAAGCTGCGGTAAATCAGGAGTTTTATTTGATTGGAAGGCACTGTACAATTCCATAAACTCATTGGTCAGGATTCCACCCGACCAGCCATCACTGGCAATATGATGGAAAACACAAGCCAGAACATACTTCTGATTCCCTAATGTATACAAACACGCTCGAAGCTTGTAATCTTTCGATAAATCAAAAGGTCTATTTACATAGTCTGCTATATTGTTTTCTAATGATAACTCATCCGATACAATGGCACTATCCAATGACCAGCCCTCGGCGCTGATAATTTCCTGATAACCGATTCCGTCTTCTGATAGAAGCATACTGCGTAAAACCTCATGACGCGAAACAATCTCCTGTAGAGTTTGTTCCAGTATCGATACCTCTAATGCTCCTTCTAAACCAAGAACTATAGGAATGTGATATTCGGTACTGCCTTGTAACTGATCCAAAAACCATAGTCGTTCCTGACTAAACGATAAAGGAATACGAGCAGGACGATTTTCTATTACAATACTTGGTAATAAAACCCCTTCTGACTGTACTGATATATGAGTCCCTAAGCTTGAAATCGTGGTATAGGCGAAAATATCAGCAATTTCAATCTCTTTGGACAGTTCTTTTCGGATCATGGAAACTAAACGCGTGGCCAATAAACTATGACCACCCAATTCAAAGAAATCATCATGAATTCCTACTTGTTCTACGCCTAAGAGATTCTGCCAGATTTCGGCTAATTGTCTTTCTGTTTCATTACGCGGTGCTACATATTCTTTACTTGAAAGCTCGGAACCATCCGGATCAGGTAATGATTTCTTATCCAGCTTTCCATTAGAAGTTAATGGCATCGCATCTAAAGTCACCCATAATTGGGGAACCATATATTCAGGTAAAGTTGATTTCAGTTGTTCCTGTAATCTCTCTTTGTCTAATGCCTCTTCCAAAACCACATAACCAACCAGACGCTTACTGCCAACTGTATCTTCCTTAGCCAGTACACAACATTGTGTTACTCCATCTAAAGATGACAAGACGTTTTCGATCTCGCCCAGCTCGATGCGATAACCGCGGATCTTAACCTGATCATCTTTCCTGCCGATATATTCTATATTTCCATCCGGCAGCCAACGCGCTAAATCGCCTGTCTTATAAATTCGTTCACCTTCCTTAAATGGACTTACTATAAACTTCTCATTTGTTAATTCTTCCCGGTTCAAATAACCTCTCGCTACCTGAACACCTCCTACACACAATTCACCGATTACTCCTATTGGCAATAACTCTAATCTATCGTTTACGATATAGATACTAGTATTGGCTATAGGACGACCTATATCAATACGAGCTAAGGATTGATACTTTGTAACATCCAATACCGTACAGCCAATGGTAGACTCGGTAGGACCATATTCGTTAAATAATTTAACCCATGGATCTAATTCTCCTAAATTAGACAGATCCCAATGGGTTAATTGTTCTCCCCCGATGATGAATCTTTTTAATTGAGAATGACCTAAATCCCTGAAAAATGACAAATGTGATGGTGTTAATTTTATCGACGTCACTGCATCATTTAAAACAATAGCCTTCAATACCGAACTAACATCGTTATCCTTGTAAATATGTAATTGGCCTCCTGTTAAAAGGGTCAGATAGATACTGGTCTGTGTTAAATCAAATGATAAGGAACTAAATAGTGGGAAACTCTGACTAGTATCTCCTTCTCCGTAATGTGATATACCATACAATAAGTAGTTGACCAAACTACCATGTTCTATCATTACTCCTTTTGGATTACCTGTACTCCCTGAGGTATAAATTACATATGCCAAATCCGAAGATTGGACAGCATTGGTTTTTAAAGCCGGGAATGAGGAAGCCTGGTTTGATACACTCTCAAATTCTACGTCGATAGAAAAAACAGGAACTGCATATTCTATCACATCAAATAAGCTTTCCGACTCTATGATCAGTAATTTTATATGAGCATCATTGACAACAAAGGATTTACGATTCTCAGGATACTCTTTATCTATAGGAAGATAACAAGCACCGGCTTTTAAAATTCCAAGTATTGAAATAATTGACCAGATACTTCGATCTAACATTAAACCTACAATATCATTGGAACTCAAATCATAGTGCTTCTGTAAATAAAGTGCCAGCTGAGTCGATTTCTCATCTAATTCCTTATAACTTAATTCTTCATTTCCATAAACAACTGCGATAGCATTTGGGGTCTTTTTTACCTGTTCTGCAAATAAATCAACGACGGTCTTTTCTTTTGCATACGCAACATCAGTATCATTAAATTCATATAATAATTGATGTGATTCTTTATTAGATAGAATACTCAACGTATTTACGCTTACTTCTTTTTCAAGAGTTACACTATCTATGAGCTGAATTAATGATTGCTCAATGAATTCAAGTATACGATCTGCTCCAATACTTTCATCCACAAGTACAGTTAATCCAAAATCAATACCAAAATCATCTACATTAAAATTAAAAGGATAATTATTGCGTTCATACTCTCCAATTACCGTTATCCCTAAATTTTTAGTATTATTCTCTTCTACTAAAGAAGATGGAGAATGACGGTAATTTAATAAAGCACTAAAAAGAGCCATTTGATTAGAGATACCGCTCCAATCATGGATGTGAGACAAAGGAGTTTGTTCATAAGATAATAGTTCTCCTAATCTTAATTTAACTTCATCTAAATACTCCCTAACGCTGCCTTTTAATTCCAAAGCAACTGGTAGTGTATTTATAAACAAGCCTAAAGAATCAGCTGCGCCTAAAGAACCTTGTAAACGCCCGGAAAATAAAGATCCAAACACCGCATGTTGCTTATTACTGCATCTTGCTACTACCAATCCGAAAGCTGCATGAAACAATACTGCAGGACTTATACTTAAATTCACACAAACAGTACGCAATAGGATACTTAAATCTTTAGAAAGAATTACAGTAGACTCTTCAATTTTTGTACCGTTCCCTAAGATATTTGATAAATTAAACGGGTATGTAGGTTCATTAATTACTCCCAATAGTGATCTAAAATAAGACTCTCCATCGTTGACTGATTGTGTATGTAATGTATGTCCAATGAAATCCCTATACAAAAAAGGAACCGGAAGATTTTCCGCTTCTCCTGCAAGATACAACGTTACCTCTTCTATGATTTTCTCTAAACCAACATGGTCCATTATTAAATGGTGATCATATACTACTAGATAATAAGATTCGTTCTCAGGATCATCAGCTAATTTTAATTCCATTAAAGGAGCTTTAGAAGTATCCATCCAATGGGTTCCTGAAGCTACTAATAATTCTAACTGTGGTAAAATAGCTTTCGAGTTATCCAAGCTTGAACTATCTACTAATTCGACTGATAAAACAGCTTCTCTCAATACTACCTGTACGGCATTAGGTAAACCAGTACTTAAAAAACAAGTCCGCAAAATATCATGGCGGTTCACCACAAATTGTAAGGCTTCAATAAACGCTATTCTTTTGTTCGAATCTGAAAACGAAAGTAAACTCGAAAGAACATAAGGATCTCCCTGAGCAGTATCGCTCATGAGATGATGAAAATAAATACCTTCTTGTAATGGAGATAAAGGATAGATGTCTTCAATATTTGAAACACCACCCGGAACCATTGCCACTATCTTATCTAAATCACTCTGATCAAAATCAAGTAAAGGCACCATCGATGGTGTGATATGGTTGCTTGTTGCTAAAATTCCATTAACAGGAACAGTATAAACAAACGATATGGAAGATAACTTATTACCAATAGAAGCTATCGTTGGACTCGCAAAAATATCTTTAACTAAGATATAAAAACCTAACGCCTGCAGGCGGGATATCAACTGAACTACCAATAAACTATGCCCTCCCAATTCAAAGAAATTATCATGTATTCCTATATTAGTGACTCCTAATAAGGACTCCCAGATAGCTACTATTTGGGTTTCTGTTTCATTACGCGGCGCAACATACTCTTGTGTAGATAATTGAGAACCATCAAATTCTGGTAAGGCCTTTTTATCTAACTTTCCGTTAGATGTAAGTGGTATTGTATCTAATTCAACCCATAATTGGGGAACCATATATTCTGGTAAAACAGATTTTAATTGTTCTTCTATTTTCTCTTTATCTAATGCACCTTCCAAGACGACATAGCCCACCAGACGCTTGTTTCCACTTACATCTTCTTTTACTAATACACGGCATTGGATAACTACATCTAAAGATAATAAAACGTTCTCAATCTCGCTCAACTCAATACGGTATCCTCGAATCTTGACCTGATCATCTACTCTGCCAACAAACTCAATATTACCATCAGGTAACCAACGAGCTAAGTCACCTGTTCTATAAATCACTCCTCCTTTTATAAAAGGATTCGTTATAAACTTTTCATTAGTTAACTCTACTTGGTTTAGATAACCTTTGGCAACTCCCGTTCCTCCAATACCCAATTCACCAATAACCCCAATAGGTACTAATTCCTGATTAGAATTTAAAACATAAAGACTTGTATTAGTAAGTGGTTTACCAATTGGTAGAGTGTCTGCATTATCTGGTATATCAGAAACCACATAACAAGTAGCATAAACTGTTGTCTCCGTAGGACCATATACATGAAGTATTTTATTATGCCCTAATGCAGCTAACATTTTTCGCACAGGTGGTACTGAAACTTTTTCACCTCCAAATAATAAGAGTCTCAAGCTGGATAATAAAGACAGATCATATTCTGCTAAAGAATTAAACAATGCAGTTGTGATAAAAACAATACTCAACTCATATTTATTTATAACCTGAGATAAAGCGCCTGCATCTGAAGCTGTTAAATTATCTATTAAATAAAGGGAAGCTCCGTTTAAAAGGCTTCCAAAAATTTCATATGTTGAACCATCAAATGCGTAATTAGACCATTGAAGCACGCGATCTGAAGCTTTTATTGAGATTTTATCAGATGGATCATTAATTAAAGTAATTATATTCTCCTCACTAATAAGGATTCCTTTAGGAACCCCTGATGTCCCTGAAGTATACATTACATATGCAACTGAATCAAGTTCTCTTTTGCATAAGTTTGCTGAAGTTTCATAATTATAAGATTCCGCAGTATTTAAAAGGGTATATTCCGAAACTGCTAAACCTGAAAGTAAAGATTCTTCGCTATAAAGCAGGTAATTAACACTTGAATCTTCAAGTATATAAGATAGACGATTAGATGGCAATAAAGGATCTAAAGGGACATAAGTACATTCTGATTTCAGAATACCTAATATACTAATGATCATATCAAAACCTCTATTAAATAATATTCCTATTCGAGAATCCTTAACCACGCCAGTCGATTTCAAATAATGAACTAATTGATTCGACCTTTCATCTAAATCCTTATAACTTAATTCCTCTCCCTGATAAACTACCGCTACAGCTT
The DNA here is from genome assembly GCF_044007335.1 of Flavobacterium sp. FlaQc-48. NCBI lineage: Bacteria > Pseudomonadati > Bacteroidota > Flavobacteriia > Flavobacteriales > Flavobacteriaceae > Flavobacterium > Flavobacterium sp. FlaQc-48. The sequence continues at coordinate 10,124 of NZ_JBIPCR010000031.1, forward strand.
CCGGAGCTTTTGCTACCTGTTCTTTAAATAAATCAATTATCGTTTTATCTTTTGGATAGGCAAGGATAGTATCATTAAAAGTATTTAATAATTTATATTCTTCCTGTGCAGAAATCATGGACAAACTATCTATAGGCTGCGTTATATTGTTCACAATACTAACTAACAACTCCTGATAATGCAGCAGCATTCGGTCTATTGTCTCTTTATCAAATAAAGCTGTGCAATATGACATCTCCAATGAAATAGCATTATTATCCTCAAATACATTTAACATCAAATCAAATTGAGAGGTAATGGTATCAAAATTATAATTCGAAATCGTAATATCCTCTAAGTTTAATTCTCGAGATGCATCAGGCGTATTTTGTAATACAAAAAGTACTTGAAACAAAGGGCTCATAGCCATATCACGAGTAGTAACCACACGATCTACTACCTTTTCAAAAGGAGCTAATTGATGGTCATATCCCTCTAACGTCGTCTGTTTTACCATTGCCAATAAATCGCTGAAACTTGGGTTTCCACTCAAGTCACTTCGAAGAGCAATAGTGTTGACAAAAAAGCCAATCATATCTTCTAACTCCAATTGCGTACGATTTGCAATAGGTGTTCCCACACAAATATCAGATTGTCCGCTATAACGGGACAGCAAAACCTTGAAAGCTGATAATAAAAACATAAACAGCGTAACACCTTCTGATCGACATAAGGAATCCAAGGATGCGGTTAACGTTTTATCTAATACAAAAGAAATACAAGCTCCATTTGTACTAAGTACTGAAGGACGTGCATAATCAGTTGGTAATGATAAAGTACTAACATCTTGCAGCTTATCTTCCCAATACGATAATTGTTCTTCTAAAACAGTATCAACTATATATTTTCTTTGCCAAATAGCATAGTCTGCATATTGCAAACTCAATTTTGGCAGAGTTGCTGTTCGATCTAACTGAAGCGTATTATACAACTTCATAAATTCGTTTACTAAAACACCACCAGACCAACCATCACTGGCAATATGATGGAATACACTAGCTAATACATATTTTCCGTCCCCAAAATCATATAAGCAACATCTTAGCTTGTAATCCTTAGATAAATCAAAAGGTTTCTTCAGATAGTCTCCTATATTACTTTCTAATAATAATTCATCTGATACAATTTCTTTATCTAATGACCAGTCTTCTGCACTGATAACTTCCTGATAACCGATTCCATCTTCTGAAAGAAGTACAGTTCGCAATACCTCATGACGAGAAATAATTTCCTGTAATGTTTGTTCTAATATCGATACATCTAAAGATCCCTCTAAACGAAGAACTACAGGTATATGATAATCTGTACTGCCCTGCAACTTATCCAAAAACCATAATCGTTCCTGACTAAAGGATAAAGGAATACGGGCTGGACGATCCTGTACAGAAATTGTAGGCAATAAAACCCCTTTGGACTGAGCGGAAACAAAAGCTCCCAATTTAGAAACAGTACTATGTATAAAGACTTCTCTAATAGATACTTCTATCATCAGCTCCTTACGGATCATAGAAACTAATCGTGTTGCCAATAAACTATGACCTCCCAGTTCAAAGAAATCATCATGGATACCAACTTTTTCAACCCCCAATAACTCCTGCCATATGTTAACTAGTTGTAATTCTAAATCTGTAGTTGGCCCGGCATATTCTTTACTTGATAACTCTGAACTATCCGGATCTGGCAATCCCTTTTTATCTAATTTTCCATTACTGGTTAATGGCATTACATCTAATGCAATCCAGATCATAGGAATCATATATTCAGGTAAGCTTAGTTTTAATTGATTTTGAAGACGCTCTTTATCTAACGCACCTTCTAATACCACATAACCTATTAAGCGTTTTACCCCATTTATATCTTCTCTAGCCAATACGCAACATTGTGTAACTCCCGGCAGCAATGATAATACGTTCTCAATCTCACCTAATTCTATACGATATCCACGAATCTTAACCTGATCATCTTTTCTGCCTATAAATTCCAAATTACCATCAGGTAACCAACGCGCTAAATCACCTGTCTTGTACATTTTCTCTCCTTCTTTAAAAGGATTCGCTACAAATTTTTCACTGGTTAATTCTTCCTTATTTAAATAACCTCTGGCTACTCCCGCTCCGCCAATACACAGTTCGCCTATTACTTCTATAGGCACTAATGATTCAGAAGTGTTGAGTATATAAAAACTATTGTTCCATAAAGGTTTACCAATCGGGACATTAATTAAGCCATCAAGGATCTCAACATTATCAGTTTCAAAATAAGAACTATCTATGGTTGTTTCTGTGGTTCCATAGCTATTAATAATTCGCATAGCGTGACCAAACCTGGTATAGACTCTTTTAAAGTCATTAATACTGCATACGTCAGATCCTAAAATTAACAGCTTCATCCAAGCGTAATCTAACTTTTGCTCGTAGATGTAATCCATCAACGGAATCACTAAACCTGGTGTACCTTCTAATATAGTAACACCTTTTTCTAAAATAAGATCATAAAGTCTGGCTGGCTCCAGCCTGACATCTGAAGGACAAAGTATCATTCTGCCTCCAAATAATAAACTTCGGCATAAGTCCCCAGAAAACACATCAAAAGAAAAACTTGCCATTTGCAATAAGCAAGTATCATTATCCAAAGTATAAGATGACTCCCAACACAAAGCCATATTTAATAGGCTTGTATGATTAATGACAACTCCTTTGGGTCTGCCTGTAGAACCTGATGTATAAATTACATAAACAGACTGATCGGCTTTGACAATAGTATCAACCTTACTTAATGGTTGTTTACCTATTGACTTCCAATTGTCATCTATTGTAATAATTTGTATTTTCTTGTTTTCGGCAACTAAAAACTCATGCGCATGATCTGTTATGAAAAAAGTGGCATTACTGTCTTCAATTATATAATGAATGCGATCTTCAGGATACTCAGCATCTATAGGGACGTAAGTTCCGCCTGCTTTCAAAACACCAAACACCGCTATAATCATATCAAAAGAGCGATTGACACATATACCAACTAAATCTTCTGATTTTAGTCCTTTATGGATCAAATAATGTGCTACCCGATTTGATTTTTGATCTAATTCTTTATAAGTTAATTCCTCTTTTCCAAAAACAACCGCTATGCTATTCGGCATTCGCAATACCTGTTCTTCAAATAAATCAACTATCGTTTTATCTTTTGGATACGATACTTCAGTATCATTAAAATGCTTTAGTTGTTGTTCTTGTTTACCTTTAGATAACAATTGTATATCCTCTATAATGCCTCCATCCTTTTCAATGATCTGATTTAGTATAAATTGATAACAATCTAAAATATCTTCTGCCAGTTCATTACTTAGAAAAGATTCTCTGTAGTCCAGAGAAAGAACTAAATCTCCAGATTCCTCAATGGCATTAAACATTAAATCAAAATCGCTGTAAACTGGTTTATTGTGTACTATATGTAAGTCTACACTTTCCATATTAGTATTAGAAGCACTAACATCAAAATTAAAAATAACATTTACCCAATTATCATACTTTATATCAGTTTCTTTTTGGAGTAATTCCATAAAATTAGCATACGGATATTCTTGATGCTCATAGGCTTCATATATTCTGTTTTTTAGATCCTTTACATATTCTGTTAAAGAATCTTTGGAATTATGAGATATTAAGAATGGCATAAAATGAGAGAAATCTCCAATTGCTTCTTCTATATCCGGCATGGTACGGCCACCCGCAGGTATACCAATAACAACCTCATCTTTCTCACATATTTTACATAATAAGAGTTCGAATGCCGACAAAAATGTCATGAAGAGTGTTAGGTTTTGCTGACTGCTCCATTTTCTGTACCTAAGAATATTTTCTTTAGGAATACGTAAAGAAACTGAATTACTTGCATTTCCATATTTTGATAAACTGTTATCAAATGGAAGTGTTATATAAAAAGATTTTTTAGAAAATTTATTTATAAAATAGTCTTCATGAACCTTCCAATCATCATTGTTCAGGTTGTTTTCCAACCATTTTGTATATTCATAAAAACCAACAACTTGCACTAAATCAAGTTTTTTTCCCTGAAATAACGAATTGTAGTTATCTACAACACCTTGAATAAATAAAGCACAGGACCATCCATCTGCTATTATATGATGCATCGTCACAATTAAAGTACTCTCTTCTGAAGAAAACTTTATTAATTGTAACCGTACAAAAGGCCCATTGGTAAATGAGAATGCAGTACGCATGTTTTCATCAACTAAAGCTTTATAAGCCTCTTCTTGCTGATCTAACCCATCTGTTGAAATATCTATTTCTTCTATTGGTAAAGTAATAGATGGATCGAAAATTAAATACTCTCCATCTTCTGATACCCGAGTTCTTAAAATACTGTGATTATCTATTAAATTATGTATTGCCATTTTCAGCAATGATGCATAAATTTTACCTTTCATCTGTAAGCTGAAAGATTGTGTATATGCTAAAGATCTTTCCGGGTCGATCTGATGAAGAAGATTAAACTTCTGTTGTGTTAAAGTCAAATTAACCTTAGAAATATTTGATTCCTGCACATTATAACCAGTAGCCTCCAGAGACAAACTCTTTTCTTGAGAAATATCAGAAGAAGTATAAACCAGTTTAGCACATTCTGTAATTCCTTTGTATAATTCTTCTATATCTTCATCAGAGTGTGCAAATGAGAGAAAAAGATTATTAGATTCCCATACATATATTCCTCTTTGAACCAAATGGAAAGCTAATAATTCAAAATTCGCTTTGTATCTAAATGAAAATAGAGATCCAAAATATACCATCATTATGGGTAGTGATTCCTTTTCGAAATAACTATTCAATCGGTTCATTAAAGAAGCCGTTCTGTTATTGAGTTCCAGATATGCTTCTTTACCAATTTCATCAATATGGGTAAGCACCGCTTTTGACGCTGCCATAGTTAATGGATGTCGTGTAAAAGTACCTGCAGTAAATGATTTGTCTACCTCAGGATAAGATTCATCCCCAAACTGCCAATGACCTCCATCTACAGCATCCAGATATTTTGGTGAACCGGCAACAATTCCAATTGGCATTCCTCCTCCTGCTATTTTACCATAAATTACAATGTCAGCTTTGATATCAAAATACTCTTGGGCTCCTCCAGGCATGATTCTAAAACCAGTTACCATTTCATCAAATATGAAAGGAATATCTAATTCTTTAGTTAATTCACTAAGCTGATGTAATAATTCTTTTGGCTGAAAATCAGGAAACCTACTTCGTACAGGCTCTACTAATATCCCTGCAAGATCGTCTTTGTGTGCGCGTATTTGTTCTAAAATATCGTCATCAGAATAATTAAGGATGATTAAATCTTTAACCATATTTGCTGTTATCCCTGCTGATAAAGATTCTACAACATTTTCCTGATCACCTTGAACTCCAAGTGTTATTTCTCCATGTCCGTGAAAAGAGGCTGAAAAAACGATGATTTTATTCTTTCCTGTAACAGCTCTTGCTATTCTTAAAGCAAAAGAAACAGCTTCTGTACCTGTATTGGTTAAGCAAACTCGCTCAGCACCTGTTAATTTGGACACTAATCTTGCAATATCTCCAGACAACTTATTCATAGGGCCAATAATCATGCCCTGACTATGCTGTTCAAGAATTGCCTTAGAAATAAATTCTGGTTGATGCCCAAAAATACAGGATCCAAATCCCATCACTATATCAATGTACTTATTTCCATCAATATCTGTAAAATGAGAACCAAAAGCATGTTCAGTCACTATTGGGTAAACCATTTCTTTTGTAGCAATATTGAACTTATAGGCAGAACGATAGTCCGCTAAAACAGCTTTATTTTCAATAGCAAAAGACTTTGATTTCTGGGTTTTAGCGGTATAACTCTCTATTAATTTTGGTAACTGCTCTTCTTGGTTTTTTGGTAGTTTTTGAAAATAAAAGCTTTTACTGCCAAATGATCCTGGCAGGCTAACTTTTTCTTTAGTTGTTATTTTTTTTTTTAAGGTATCAAATATGTTCGTAGTTTTAGAAACCTCTGCGACTGTTTCTTCCGTTGTATGTTTATCCGTATTTTGTGATGTTCTGGAAGTATTTAAAAACTCAGAAATTATCTGATTTTGTTGTGTAAGTATACGATTCTGTTCAGCAAATTGTTCTCTTATTATAGTAAACTCTGTAATATCAATTGCAGTATTCTTAATTACTTCTTTTACCGGCGTTTTAATATATTCAGTAATCGATTTATTTATTGTTTCTTCTCCATTATTCGAATGTTTTCCACTACCAATCTCACCATTTGAACTTGCCGAAAAACTACAAGAAGTATTCGTATCAAATGTCTTATTAACCACTAGATGATTACTAGATACGACTTCTGTTTGCCCTGTTTCCTGAATAATATATTTTATAATTGCATCCAAATTCGTTAAATCTTCAAACATCTTTCGGATTGGAAGTTTCACGTTGTATTCTTTACGTATTTTATTTATGATTTCCATCAAAGAAAATGAATCTGCACCATAATTCAACAATGGTCTATGCAGCTCTATTTCTTCAATTTTCATCTGTAGCGTAGCTGAAATTGTATTCTTTAAAAAATTCTCTATATCTTTAAAAACCATAGTTTCTGAAAAATCTTTATTATTAGTACTAGAGATGGTATTTGATTCTTTGGAAATAGTAATTTGATCTTCTTCTATCCAAAATCTTTTTCGTTGGAATTTATAAATTGGAGCATTTACTTTTACACCATCTTTATTAGAATAGAATGATTCCCATTGTACATCTCCTCCTTCTTTGTACCATTCATTTAGACTTTCTAATAATTGCAGGTTTTCATTTTTACCTTTTCTAAAAGAAGCTAACCAAATTGTTTTATCAGCTCTCTCATCAGATATACATTGACTTCCCATATTGATTAAAACAGGATCTGGTCCTATTTCTACATACGCATCAACTTCTAAGCTCTCTAATGATCTCATACCCTTTAAAAAATCCACAGGAAAAGTAATATGATCTACCCAATACTGTGAGGTACATATTTCTTTACCTGCTACAGTTCCTGTTAGATTACTAATTATTATACAATTAGGAGATTGAAAGTGAACAGTATCAGCGATTGCTTTAAATTCGGAAAGTATAGGCTTCATCATTGGAGAATGAAAAGCATGGGAAACTCTTAATTTTTTCCACTTAATACCTTTTAAAGATAATGTACTCGTGATAGTCTCTATGGCTTCTTTTTCTCCTGATAATACTACTTGATCAGGAGTATTAATTGCTGCAATGGTAACTTTTTCTTTATAGTGCTTCAATACTTCAGAAATAGCCTCTTCATCCGATTGCACTGAGATCATCTCTCCTTCGAGTGTTATTCCTTGCATAAGACGCCCTCTGGATGTTACCAATTTAAGACCATCTTCTAAAGAAAATACGCCTGCTACACATGCCGCTACCAGTTCTCCTATGCTATGTCCCATTAGTACAGCAGGCTTAATTCCCCAGTGTTCCCAAAGCTGATATAGTGAATATTCTATGGCAAATAGTGCAGGTTGTGTGTATTGAGTTTGATCTATAAAGTTGGCTTTTTCACTTCCTTCCTCTGCAAATAAAACAGTAATTAAATTTTCATCTAAATGAGCTTTTAATAACTCTGTACATGTATCCAAAGCTTTCTTAAAAACTGGCTCGGTATCATATAACTCTCGTCCCATTCCTAGATATTGAGCACCTTGTCCCGTAAATAAAAAAGCGGTATTTAATGATTTGGTTTTCTGAAATGAGTTATTTGCCTGATTTAGTTTTTGAAGTAATTCTTCTTTATTTTCAGAAATTATTCCTAACCTATTTTCAAAGTGATCTCTATGCACTGATAAGGTGTAAGATAAATCGCTGATTTTTACTTCTGGATTATTCTCTATGTAATCAATTACCGCAGCAATTTGGGCTTTTAGTGCTTTTTCTCCTTTTGCAGATATTGCAGTTAGTACTGTTTTTTGAGAAGAAATAGTATCGTTTTGTTTTTTTGTATGATACACAGGAGCTTCTTCAAGAACTATATGTGCATTTGTTCCTCCAAACCCAAAAGAACTTACTCCTGCCCTGCGTATGCTATTCTTTTTCTGATTCCAACTTAGCAAATCATTAGGAATTAATACGTTTAATTTTTCCCAATTGATATATCTATTAGGTTTATTATAGTGCAGTTGTTTTGGGATTATAGAATGCTGCAGACATAAAAGTGTCTTAATTAAGCCTGCAATTCCGGCAGCAGCTTCCAGGTGACCTATATTAGCTTTGACAGATCCTATTATTAAAGGACTGTCTGAGTTTCTGTCTTTTTTAAACACTGCATCCAGAGCATTAATCTCTATTGGATCTCCCAGAGATGTTCCCGTACCATGCGATTCTATGTAATCAACATCTTTTGGGTGTAATCCTGCAGATTTTAGCGCAGCGTGTATTACTTCTTGCTGAGCTAATCCATTTGGAGCAGTTAATCCATTACTTCTGCCATCTTGATTAACAGCAGATCCTTTAATTACTCCTATAATATTGTCTCCATCTTTTATCGCTTTTGATAGTGGTTTTAATAATATTAGTCCGGCACCTTCACTTCTGACATATCCATTCGCAGAATCGTCAAAAGTTTTACATCTGCCATCTGCCGCCATCATACTGGACTGTGACAATGCTACAGTAGATTCTGGTGTTAGTATAAGATTTACTCCTCCCGCGATTGCCATAGTACATTCGCCACTGCGAATATCCTTTATAGCCAAGTGTACACTTACTAATGAAGACGAACAAGCCGTGTCAACAGACATACTTGGACCTTTAAAATCGTAATAATAAGATAGTCGATTTGAAGCTATACTTAATGCTGATCCAGTTCCCGAATACATATCTTTAGGATAGTTTTTGAGTAGAGACGCATACTCATTTTGAAGAATACCAATGTATACTCCCGTCATTGACCCTTTGAGTTCCTTTGCTGTATATCCTGATCTTTCTAATAATTCATGAGTCAATTCTAATAAAATGCGTTGTTGAGGATCCATCAATTTAGCTTCTCTAGGAGATATCTCAAAAAAAGAGGCGTCAAATTCATCTATAGCATCTATGAAACCTCCCCAACGTGTATTCATTTGATATCCGTCAATTTCTTCCTTACTGCTGAAAAAATTATCTATTTCCCATCGGCTCTTTGGCACTTCTGTAATAGAGTCTATTCCGGATTTTAAATTTTCTAAAAATGTTTCCAGATCTTGTGCGCCTGGAAAACGACAAGACATACCAATAACTGCAATTGGTTCTGAATTCAATATTTTTTCATCCTCAACATTTGAAGTTAATTCAATATGTTCATTAGATACTAAATATGCCGCCAGATCCTTTATATTTGAATAACTATAAACAATTGTTGGCGTTATTTCTATCCCTAAATACTCAGACAATTTTCCTGTGAGTCTTATACTTTGTATAGAACTCATACCTAATTCTGAAAACGAAGTATATGCATTAACATTTAATATGCTTACGTTTAGTTCCGCTGCTACAGCTTCTCGCAAAAACTTTTCTAAATCATTGGATAATATTGGCGCTTTTACTACAATATCTTCCTGTAGATTTTCATTAGAATTATTTATACTTTGACCTCTTACCCATTGCCCCATTACTCCATCAATAGTATCTGACTCATATAAAATTTTAGTGGCTAATCGCTTAATTTTCCCGCTGGAAGTTTTTTCAACTTTTCCAGGTTCTACCAATACAATTGCATATATAGATAACTCATGTTGCTCAAATACACTATCAATTATACTTTTTACAATGAAATTAAAATCATACCCTTTCATTGAAGTTCTTTTAATTTCCTGAACAATGACTAATTGTTCTTTTCCTTTTGCCTCAATACAAAAAGCTGCTCCTGCATTGTTTTGTAAATCAATATGCGATTGTTGTACAACACGTTCTATATCTTGCGGAAAATGATTTACTCCATTAATGATCATGAGCTCCTTTAAACGACCTGTTATATAAAGTTCTTTATCCTTTACAAACCCCATATCTCCTGTACGCAAATAAGCCTCTTTGTCTTCCTCTAAATTTGTATCTGAATTTTGAATTCTTGCATGAAAAACATCTTTAGTTAATTCCTCTCTTTGCCAATAACCTTTAGCAACACTAGCCCCGCTAATGCAAATTTCACCTATTTCATTTTCCTGACATAGCGTTTTAGTATCAGGATTTACTATCTTAACTTCTAACTCTTCTAAAACTGGTCCATTACCTATAAATTCAATAATATTAGATGTTTTATCTTCTTTATCAAAAAGTTTTACTTCTCCTGAATGAAATTTTTCTTTATCTAATAATAAAGCTTTGGGTATTGAATTAAAATTAGAGCAGCTAACTATCAGGGTAGTTTCCGCCATCCCATAACATGGAATTAAATATGTTTCATCAAATCCAATAGAACTGAAACTAGTACTAAAATTATTTACGGTTTCTGGTCTAATTGGTTCTGATCCATTGTAGGCTACTTGCCAACTGCTTAAATTCAACCCTTTTAAATCCTCTTCTTTAATTTGATGAGCACATAAATCATATGAAAAATTAGGTCCCCCACTAAAAGTCCCTTTATAATCTGAAATAACTTTTAACCATCGAATAGGTTTTTGTATAAAAGCGGTTGGTGGCATGACAATCATTTCAAACCCTACATATAAAGCTTGAAGAATATTTCCTATTAGTCCCATATCATGGTAAATAGGTAACCAACTAACCCCTATACTTTCAGAATTTTGATGAAAACAATTTTTCATCAATTTATTGTTATGTACAATATTAGAATGTGTGACCATAACTCCTTTTGGATCACCTGTTGACCCGGAAGTGTACTGAAGAAACGCAGTATCCGTTGGTAATACAACAGGAAAATCTTTATCCAAAGAATCAACTAACACATTGGTTTGCAACCATTTTACATTTGCAAAAATTTCAGTATCAAACCAGCCAATACTTTTAGTATATATACTCTCTATAGTCAAAATAAGAGTAGCTTTACAATCCGCTACAATATTTTCCAATCTGCCTATTCTTCGTTTTCCTTGTGGTGGAAAAGCTGGAACCGCAATTACACCTGCCAGGAAACAGCCTAAAAAAGCGTCAATAAAATCTAATCCTGATGGATATAAAAGTAAAACACGATCTCCAGGCTTTGCATGTTCTAATATATGAGATGCAATACGTTTTGCGTTATCGTATAAATCCTGAAAGGTCCTGCAATCACTTTCTTCTTCTCCATTTTCTAAAAATCTATAAATAATCTTATTTGGAGTTTGGCTAATATGATTACTTAAAATTTTAACTAAGGTCTCTTTCGAAGTTATATCTTCTGGAATAGTCGATTTTATTAGTGACATTATTATATGATTTTATTTTTTTCTAGAGCTGGTTCCAAATATTCTTCCATACAAACTATTATGGATTCTTTGATAATTTCAATTGCTGCGTCAACAATATTCTGAGTTGTGATTAAAGGAGGAATCAATCTCATTACATTTTTATAATGGCCACCTACTTCAAATAATAGCCCTCGCTGAAAGCATTCTTGCCTAAGCTTTTTAAGATATGCCGGAAAAGGTTCCTTCGTCGTTTTATCCTTTACAAATTCGATTCCTATCATCATTCCCTTTCCTCTTACATCTCCTATGAACTGATTTTCAGTTTCTAATGTCCTCAATTTTTCTATCAAATAATCCCCTATTGACTGGGCATATTTTTCTATATCATATTCTTCAATAAAATCAAAAGCTCCTCTTGCTGCCGCAATACTCACCTGGTTACATCTAAAAGTACCTATATGATCCGCCGACTTCCAGGCTTCTATATTTTTTTTATATATTAATCCGGAAATTGGAAACCCTATACCTCCAAAACCCTTAGAAAATGTAATAATATCAGGTACAGCGTTTGTATTCATAAATTCTAAGAATCTTCCTGTTCTGAAAAAACCACTTTGGACTTCATCAAAAATCACAATAACACCATGTTTATGAGCTACTTCTACGATACGTTCTAAGTATCCCTCTTTAGGTACAATATTACCTCCTTCTCCTTGTAGTGGTTCTAATATGATAGCCGCCGGAGTTACAATTCCAGAATGTGCTGTATCTAATATCCATTCGAAGTGACTTACACATTCAAAATCGCAGCTATTAGAGTTTTTATTAAAAGGACAACGATAGCAATAACTGTAGGGTACAAAACTTACATTTGGAATAAGAGATGTTAATTTATTGCGAAAAAAAGTATCAGAAGTGACTGCCAAAGCTCCAGAACTCATACCGTGATAACCTCCTGTGAAAGCTATAATTCCATCACGTCCTGTCTTAATTTTTGCAAGTTTTATGGCAGCTTCTATCGCATCTGAGCCAGTAGGACCTCCAAAACTAACCTTATATTCGTCCTGAATCTCTACTGGTAAATTTTTTAAAATTAGCTGAATTAAAGTAAGCTTATTTTCTGTTGGAAAATCTAGTGCATGAATCAATTCTGTTTGTTGCTCTTTAACATAATCTAATACATACTCATTACCATGCCCCACATTCAAAACTCCGCATCCTCCAAAAAAATCAATAAAATGGTTACCATCTACATCTTCGATAATGCTTCCTTTTGCCCTTTTTATTGCAATTGGCATATTTTTTGGATATGAAACAACACTTCCTTCTATTTCATTTTGCAATTTCAACAATACTTTCGACTTTTCACCTGGTAATGAAGATGAAACAATTTTTGCACATTCAGATAAATGATACTTTTTAAGTAACTCCATAGTAAATTATTCTTGCTTATTTTATTAAAATAGATCTTGTAAAATAAAATTCTTAAATTAAACAGTGTTTATAAATGATCCATAAACTCTTAGACCAATTGGTCCTGCACTAACATTTCCCCATAATTAAATTTCATTAATCGATCGCAGTACTGATAGTATGCATCATCGTGGGTGATTGCAATTACAGTTTTCCCTTTACTTTTTAAGTCAGGAATTATATTTTCATAAAAATATTTTCGGAATTCCGGATCTTGCTCTGCAGCCCACTCATCAAAAATAAAAACATCTTTATCTTCTAATACTGAATATATCAATGCAAGTCGCTTTTGTTGACCACTGGATAAATTTTGGAATATTCTATTGTTTGCTTCATCTTGTCGAATAACTTTGTCCAGTTTCATTTTTTTCAAAAGCTCTGCTAAGTCTTTATTAGACGGAAGGAGATTGAAATTATCATAATTCTCCGTAAAGAGATAATTATCAGAAAAAATACACGATATCATATCTCTATATTGAGATCTATTATCATCTGTAACTATTAAATCATTAATGACAATTTTACCGGATTTAGGAATATATAGTCCTGATAATAAATTGATAAAAGTGCTTTTTCCACTACCATTACTTCCAGAAATGAAAATAATTTCTCCTTTATTTATTTTTAGATTAATTGGCTTAAGTTCAAACGCAACATCTCCTTTTTCATCAATGTGCTGGTAGGTTATCTTATTAATAGAAAGTGTTTCAAAAATTGGCAACTCCTTTTTTGAAGTTGATAATGGAAGTGCATCTGAATCGTTCAAATTATCTGTAAGAGTATGATTGAATTCATTAATTCTTGCAAAAGCAATTTTATAACCTATAAGACTTTTCATAAGGTTTATTAAAATAGTGATTGGCCCCATTAAAAATAATAACGTAATCATAAAACCGGAAATAACCGTTTTGTCAATGCTAAAAACAAGAGGTAAAACAAAAAGTACTGTACCTATCAAAAAATAAAAAAAATAATCTCCTAATAGTTCATTACCAAAAGCCGATAATCCTGCTTTGATATTGAGATTTATGGCTTTATCACGATTCTCGGTAATGTGCTCTAAAAATATAGAATCACTTCTCTTAGTACTCATTTTAACCTTATTGAAACCATGTAAAAAGTCGTTAAAAAACCTCATAAATGTATCATCAAGATCTCTCTTGGCATCCATATCCTTTTCAATAATTCCATTTCGATAGATATAAATAAATGTCAATACAATAATAAGAGCGACTATCGTTAAGGCACCTTTTGGATAAAGCCAAAACATATAGCTTAAGCCGGCAACTATCATTATGAGTGAGTTAAAAAAAGTTATAAAAACTGCAGGAAGTGATTCTAAAGTGCGTACATCTTCTAATACAGTTCTCACTCTTGCCTCACCCATCTGTAAATAAGATTCATAATTCGATAGCCGAAGTTTATCTATGATTTGCAGGGTCATTTCTTTACCAAAGATTAACGTAGCTTTTATCATGTAACCATTAAAAAAGTACGTCAACAAAAAAGAAACCAAAACAAAAATTAAGTAAATCAACCAGTCGTATTCATTAAAAAAAGGTAAAGGAGTACCTGATATTTTATGACTAACCAGCATTAACAAACTACCACTCCATAAACCATTAATTACAGCCAAAAGCCCAAGTAGTGGCAATGCTATTTTTAGTTTTAATCTTAATAAATTAAGCAATGTTGCTTTTCCCAATGTTCTAATTAATTTAATTGTTATTATTGGTTTTAATTTCCATGAAAAACAGTATAGAATACTTATAACAATGTTTTGATAAGATTAATCTTTTTTCCATTGTGTAACATCATTTTTACTTTTTCTGAATACACTAAAAAAATAAATTTGAAGTGTTTTAGTCTATTCAGAAAAAGTAAAAATTCAACCTATTTTAAATACATAATCTCTTTTTCCCCAAACAAACGCTCTGCGACTATCTCATTAGCTCTACAATCTTTTATTAACAAGTCAGACTGTACAATAGGGTGGGATTCGTCTGTATACTTAATACTGCTAATAAATTCGAGCCAAGGTTCTTGTCCCATTGCATATACATATACCTCTTTTGGATTAAATGCTTCTACTAACCCTTTCCCTCTTTCGAAATTAGAGCCCGCCAATCTTCGGGAAGAATCCTTATCTCTTGCCAATGGTTCTGTCAATAATGGACCATAAAGCCATGAAAGCGGAGCCCCATCACATTCCATGCCTAAAAAGATTACGTCAACATCTCCAAGTAAAGCTTGTACCCTCTGGTAAATTTTTGATTCCACGTTACAGGAATCAGCAACGAAAAGCATTTTAAAATCCCCAACACGTACATGATGGCATATTTTAGCCTGAATATTTAAATCTGAATGCTCTCCTATAAATGGAATTCCTGTAATAGAACAATCATTAAAATTGATGGTATCCATTTCATCAATTTCCAACACATTATTAAATCCAATTGCTTTAAACATCAATTTCAAACTGGGATCTTGCAAACTGCCGTTAGAAGATCTCGGTACTACTATATTCTTTATTTTATGTCTTAATGGAATAAGAGTTTCGAATAAAATATGATCTTGATGATTATGTGTAATTAATACATAATCAATAGTATCTGGCAAATCCATATCTGAAAAACGATCAACTTCCTGAGGGTAACCATAATAACTAATAATAGGATCTAAAAGAATACTAACATCCTTAGTTTCTACTAAAATGCAGGCATGACCAAAATAACGCATTCTTACTTTATCTCCTGTATACTTTTCATAGGCTTTAGGAAGTTCGGTAGTAAAAAAAGATTCGAACACAGACTCCATATTAGAAGGGATATTCAATTTTTCTTTAATTTCGCTTAATGAGCCTGGAGTTTTTCTCATCTTACTGAGTTCATCTAGTCCATGATGACTAAAAGGTATGTTCAAATGTATTTTGTCCTTATCTTCTAACCGCGGTGTACTTAGGACAAAAGGTCGTTCATCATTATCGGTCAACCATAATAAAATACTTTGCGAAGTCTCTTTATAAAATTCACTATTATATAATAATGGCTCAAAAAATCTAAAAGAGGGCTGGTTATTAAGATCATAAATCAATTCTACATAACCTTTCAATACTTCAGGAACTTCTTCATACAACGGCTCAAGAGAAAATCCTTTTGCTTTTGCCTTTAACAGTACGTCTAATTCTTTGACCGCTTCACTGAATGCAATAAGCTCTTTTTGGTTCTCTAAAGTATCGTTACGTAACTGTTGTATCTCATCTACTCGTTTTCCTTCATAATCAATAAAGGGTCCTCCCAGCATTTTTGGATTTTTTACCGCCGCGGCATGTGCTGCAGGAGCCTGAATATAGGAACTCATTATTTTTAAATGTCTACCCGTAATATTCATAGCTGCTGTTGCAGGAGATATTAAATGGCTCCATGCATACCAGTTATCAAATAATGGTTCTATTACTAAATTTGGCTTTAAATAAACTCGATCTGTACTCATAATACTATTTTATATTTAATTCATATTCAAAGTCTTGACATATTCTTTGAATGATAGTCTTAGGATGTTGCGAATAAAAAATATACATCCTTTTTTTATTTACGAACGTAATTTAATTCATACGCTCAAAATTTTAATAAAGAGTTAATATATCTGGTATTTGTTCTTTCTCTATAATAATTCAATTAGGCCATTGATCAAAATCAACAGACCACGAATGTATAGTATTTCTAAAACTATACCTTACGGGAAACCGTAATTCAAAAAAAGATATTAAAAAAATTTAGCTTTATTTTTAATTCTGCTAACCATAATTTATTTAACCTTCCTAATATTAAATATTTAGTTTTTTTGTACTATAAAAATATTCATACATAATTAATTTTCTCCACTTTTAAATTCAAAACTGTCTCTTAGTTATAATTAGATTTAATAAACAGAATAGCCTTTCCCATTACATGTACTCAAAAGAAGACAATTTACAGAAGAAGGGAAGACAACCATCCAATTACTTGGTCGACTACCTCAAATAGAAGCATTTAATAAAAGGTTTGAAAAAAGTGCAATCTCACAAATCTGATATAATAAATTTGGCAAACCAATTCTAATGATAATATTGATTTCTATATATCACATTAAGTAATATTTGTAATTTATGCTATTGCGAAAAGATTAAAGCCTGGAATTGATGTTCCGAAAATGATCAATATAGATTTCAAACATTAACGTTATTATGACTTCAAGGGAATGGAAAAACATTCTTGAGTCCCAAACCAAAAAAAAATATTCTTTAGATTGTGGACATTCAAAGAAAGTGCAATAAAAGTTAAAAATAAAGGGAATATCTACTTCCCTTATCTGAAATTATATCTTTTGATCTCATGCAAAAACCAATAGATATAGAAATGAATTTCATAAATCTAAAGAATACTAACAGACCCCATTGCAATTTGAGATATTCTTTTTGCAATTAGTTCAGCATGTTTTAAAATAAAAAAATGATCTCCGTCTAAAAGTTCAAATGTACAAGTATCACTAGTTTCATTCTCCCAGGCCTTCATACCTGACAAAGAAGTTTTTTCATTACCAATCCCGATTTCATCCTTACCCATAAAGATATGAATGGGAAATGTAAAGGGCACCTCCATTGGTAAATACTCATAATCCTCAATAGCCTTAAAATCAGATTTCATTATTGGATAGTAAAGATCCAAAAGTTCCTTACACTCTAAAATTTCTTTAGGCAATCCTCCAATTTTACTTACCTCTTCCCAGAAAAGAGGGCTAGGGAGTCCAGATTTTTTATTATTAAATCGTGTAAATCCTGGCCCTCCGCGTCCCGTAAAAAAAAGAGCCATTGGTATCGGCAATTTATTTTTAATGATTCTTTTTGTTAGTTCGTAACCTAATAATGTACCCATACTATGTCCATAAATGATATAATTCCCTTCTTGGATATGAAGCATTATTTGATTTAAAAGATCATCCACCATATTATCAACTTCATCCAACAAATTTTCTTTAAAGCGACTACCTCTGCCCGGAAGCTCCAAAGTAATCCAATCTAATTTTTTTGGCACATGCTTTTCAATACTATTAAAGCTATATTTATTACCTCCTGCAAATGGGAGAGCTATTACTTTATTATTCATTGTAATTAAATCTTTTAATCTAAATTAAATTTGGGTAATAATCTGGAGAAACTACTTCTGATATCTTTATACAAGCTTCATTAACCAGCATATTAGTCGCTATATAGCATTTATATTTGTCATCTAACTTAATCTCTTTAAGGAAAAACTTTTCATCATCGATCATTGCAGTATTTTGCGATATTTCAAAAGATTTTAGTGGTACAGACAAACCCTTTCCACACCCTTTTATTACAGCTTCTTTTTGTGTCCAATACTTATAAAATGAATCCCTTTTATTAAAAGATGTAGAAATTTTCATCCATTCTCCTTCTGTCATTTGAGGTTGAAAATCTTCTATCTGAATATCACGTTGTAATTCAATATCTATTCCTATGTCACATATATTAGTCACAGCACAAACAACAATTTCTCCTGAATGAGAAATATTAAAATAAACTTTTTCTTCTCCAAAATTAGGTTTCTTATGCTTATTATATTTTATGCTAATTTCTTTATATTTTTTATCAAAATGATCAGTACCTCTATAAAGTAATATTCTTCCTAATATTGACAATTGAGCATCCTGCCATCTGCGATAGCTTGTTATTCTATTTTGGAAATCAATTGGAAATCTTAACAAAAACTCTTGCATTAATTTTTTATGATTATTCTCAGAAATAACGGAATAATATATATAGATCATTTTCTTTTCTTACAAAATACAAAATAAATAACTTAACTTTATATATATATTTTCACTTTGACTTATAACTAGCATATAAAGATTTTGCAAGTTTAGGAGTAATTTACTTAATAACAAAATTTAATTATTAAAATAAATTTTGTTATTAAGTAAATTTTATTTCACTTAAAATCAATGAAGTAAACTTTAAAGCAGGGTTTTACAACTAATCAAATTTAATCATATGGCTACTAATCTTTATTAAAGCAAATTTTTATAATTTAAAACAAACAACTTACTATATAAAAAAGCACTTAATAATTGTAATGTTATTTTCGATTTTTAATATTATGCACAAAATGACAATTCTGAAAATAAAAAAGAAAGAATTAAAATTAAATATGACATCACTCTTACTGGTTTACTTCAGGTAATAATTAAGAAAGGAACTTCAACACAAAATCCTTTATTAAGTGTTTCTGTTTTTAAAGTATTCAATAACGATAAATCATATGAAGATTTAAATTATTCTGTGCACCAGATAATAGAATGAATTTTGGAAAGAAATTCACTTCTGGTTTAAGGCTTATAAAATAATGAATTCCTAAAGGCTAATATGAATTTAATATTGACACAAGAAAGCTATTACTTAATATTGGTAAAACTAACCATAAGATTGTTACAAAAATTGGTTATCGTATAACGCTAAAGATTAAACAATAATTGAATAAAAACGTTTACATTATCCAGATATACCAGTGACTGCTTCTCCATCTCAAAAAAACAAGATCCTCAAGTTTTTTTTAAACCTCTCCCGTTACTTACTGATCCTCCTTATCATCTTGTATAATTATTATCGGTCCGTTTATATCTAAACATTAATAATTATTCAGAGTAAATAAAACCATCCTTAAAGTTCTTCAGATCTAAAAATCATCAAGCAAGGATATCTAAATAAAAATTGGAAATCATTTCGTTTCTGGTTTTATACCTATCAATTTTCAGCAGAACTAACATATAGCAATAAAAAAGGCACCTGCTTAGCGCAGGTGCCTTTATAAGCTAACTGTTATAGTATTTATTATGCTATGACTACGTTTACTGCGTTTGGACCTTTACGTCCTTCTTCCACGTCATAACGAACTTCATCGTTTTCACGGATGTTTTCTGACAGACCTGAAACATGAACAAAAACTTCGTCTCCTCCATTATTAGGAGTTATGAATCCGAAACCTTTTTCTTCATTGAAAAATTTTACTCTACCTTCTTGCATTTTAGTATATTTAATTGCCCAAAGATAGTTTATTAAATGAGAACTAACTGAATTTGAGATTTTTATTTTATTTTTTTATACATCATCATATTATTTTTGGCGTTTCCCTCCAGGCCGGGCTGTACGCTAAATCTTTTGCGAGAGTGGTTTTGTTTAAGACCAAGGGGATTAGGATATCGCAAAAGGATACCGCTGCCATCCCTAACGCAGCCACAAATAAAGAGAAGTATCATTTTTAAAAGAAAATCCAAATTTTAAAAATCCCAAAATATTACGCCTGCAAAAGCTTGCCTGGCGATTTATAGAATTTCGTAAACGTTGGCAGTGTTTTCAAGCATGGGAGCGCACAATGTATGATCATAATTGTGATAAATAGTTTTTTTTTTTACCGCAAAGTAAAACCGCAAAGTTCGCAAAGCTTTAAAGTTAAACCTTGCGCACCTTGCCGTTAAATCACAAACCCATAGAAAACAAAAAACCCCGT
>NZ_JBIPCR010000032.1:0-18748 GCF_044007335.1 Flavobacterium sp. FlaQc-48
TTGCTGAGTTTCCCTGTAGAGTAGCCAGAGATAAGATCCCAATCTTTATCTAATAGAAAAGTAGAAACATCTTTCTTCTCTTTTATAACTTTACTACTAACACCACTACTTAAAACCAAACCAATACCGGCATCTTTAAGCATATAATCTATACGATCTGTTGGATACTCCGGATCGATTGGAACATAAGCTCCTCCTGATTTTAATATTCCCAAAATACCAATGAGCATCTCTAAGCTTCGCTCCAGACAAATACCCACAAGATCATCCGGCTCTACGCCTTGTTCGCGTAAATAATGCCCCAACTGATTGGAGCGTTGATCTAATTCTTTATAACTTAATTCTTCATGTCCATAAACAACTGCAATAGCATTTGGGGTCTTTTTTACCTGTTCTGCAAATAAATCAACGACGGTCTTTTCTTTTGCATAGGCAACATCAGTGTTATTAAATTCATATAATAATTGATGTGATTCTTCTTTGGTGAGCATCGATAGATTGCTTAGCGGCTGAGTGATATTCCCTGCAATACTAACCAACAGCTTCTGATAATGCTGCAGCATACGGTCGATTGTAGTTTTATCAAATAAAGCTGTACAATAATTTACGCCTAATGAAATACCATTTTCTTTTTCTGATACATTCAATAGCAAATCAAATTGAGAACTTCCCACTTCAATATCATATGATGATAAGGTCACGCCTTCTAAAGCTGCATCTTTACTTTCTTCATTATTCTGTAAGGAAAACATCACTTGAAACAATGGGCTCATACTCATATCACGGGTCGTAATCACTCGATCAACAACCTTTTCAAATGGTGTTAACTGATGGTCATAACCTTCCAGAGTTGTCTGCTTTACTCTTGACAATAATTCCTTGAAACTAGGATTGCCGCTTAAATCACTGCGAAGTGCCAAAGTATTGACAAAAAAGCCTATCATTCCTTCTAATTCCGATTGCGTTCGATTCGCAATAGGTGTTCCTACACAAATATCGTCCTGTCCGCTATATTGCGATAACAATATCTTGAAAGCAGATAACATTAGCATAAACAGCGTTACGCCTTCTTCCTGGCATATCGAACTTAATGAGTCTCTCAGCTCTTTTCCTAACTCTAAAGAAACATTGGCTCCTTCATTGCTTTGCACAACAGGACGAACATAATCCGTTGGTAATGATAAGGTGCTTACTCCTTTTAATTTTTCTTCCCAATAGGATAACTGATTCTCCAAAACCTCGCCTTCTAAATACTTACGCTGCCAGATGGCATAATCTGCATATTGTAAGCTAAGCTCCGGTAAAACTGCCTCGCGGCCAGATTGCAGAGCACTATACAGTTCCGCAAACTCATGCACTAAAATTACGTCTGACCAGCCATCACTGGCAATATGATGGAAAACACAAGCCAGAACATACTTCTCATTCCCTAATGTATACAAACACGCTCGCAGCTTGTAATCTTTCGATAAATCAAAAGGTTTATTCACATAATCTGTTATAATATTTTCTAATAATAACTCATCCGATACAATGGCGCTATCCAATGACCAGCCCTCAGCGCTGATAATCTCCTGATAGCCGATTCCGTCTTCTGACAAAAGCATACTGCGTAAGACTTCATGACGCGAAACAATCTCATATAAGGTTTGTTCCAGTATCGATACCTCTAAGGCTCCTTCTAAACCAAGAATAGTAGGTACGTGATATTCTGTAGTGCCCTGCAGCTGATCCAAAAACCATAGTCGCTCCTGACTAAAAGACAAAGGAACGCGAACTCCTCTTTCCTGAACAACAATAGTTGGTAGTAGAAGTTGTTTATCTTTTGACAACAAGAGTGCCGATATCTCTAAGATACTTTGATATTCAAAAACCTCCTGGATTGATATTTCGACTTCAAACACCTTACGGATAAGCGATATCATTCTAATAGCCAACAAACTATGACCACCCAATTCGAAGAAATTATCATGAATTCCTATTTGTTCTACTCCTAAGAGATTCTGCCAGATTTCTGCTAATTGTGTTTCTGTTTCGTTGCGTGGTGCTACATATTCTTTACTCGATAAGTCTGAATTATCCGGATCCGGTAATGACTTCTTATCAACTTTACCATTACTGGTTAATGGAAAACTATCTAATACTACCCACAATTGAGGTACCATATAATCAGGCAACTTCGTTTTTAATGATTCTTGTATCGATTCTTTATCAAAATCATCGTCAGATACAACATAACCTACCAGACGCTTGCTGCCACTTGCATCTTCCTTAGCCAATACACAGCACTGTATTATTCCTGGTAAAGAAAATAATGCATTTTCGATCTCGCCTAACTCTATTCGATAACCGCGGATCTTAACCTGATTATCTTTTCTGCCTATATACATTATATTACCATCAGGTAACCATTGTGCCAGATCGCCAGTTTTGTATAGTCGCTCCCCTTTAATAAAAGGATTCGCTATAAACTTCTCTCTCGTTAAGTCATCTCTATTCAAATAGCCACGAGCTAAACCAGCTCCTGATATACATAATTCTCCAATTACTCCAATAGGAACTATATTTTGACTATCATCAAGTATATAAATTTGTGTATTGGCTATTGGTGTTCCTATAGGGACTATTGTACCAATTTCACCACTAAAGGTAGTAGCACAAATACTAACTTCTGTTGGTCCATAAGCATTGATGTATTTTCCTGTTTCTGCAAATAACTTTGCCTGTTTTAATGGCGCTTGTTCTCCTGCTGTTATCAATGTTCTTATGCTGGATATTTGATTACAATCCAATAATGTTAAAAAGGCAGGAGGTAATGTGGCTATTGATATTTGATTTTTTTCAACATAATCTACAAAATAACTCACATCAAGCTTATTTTCTTCTTCTATTATATATAATTGTGATCCTGATAATAGGGATATAAAAATCTCTGATATAGAAGCATCAAAAGAATGACTTGCAAATTGTAAACAACTATCAGCTTCGGTTACTGAAAAAGTATTTATTTGTGATAATATTGTATTGACAATACTACCATGCTCTATCATAACTCCTTTTGGATTACCTGTACTTCCAGAAGTATAAATTATATAGGCTAAATCTGAAGATTTAACATTACTATTATTTAAATCTAATATTGTTACTTCTTTTGATATTGTTTCAAACTCTATGTCTATTGAAAATATCTTTGTATCATAGTCCATTACTTCAAATAAGCTTTCTGAATCTATAATTAACAATTTTACATTAGCATCTTCTATAATAAATGACTTACGTGAACTTGGATAATCTTTATCAATTGGTAAATAGCAGGCTCCTGATTTCATAATTCCCAGCATAGAAACAATTGACCGTATATTACGATTCATCATTACTCCTACTATATCTTCTGACTCTAACTTACCTGTATTCTTTAAATAATACGCCAAACAATTTGATTGTTCATTAAGTTCTCTGTAAGTTAATACTTCATCTTCAAACGCAACAGCAATATTATTTGGGGTTCTCTTAACCTGTTCTTCGAATAAATCAACCAGGGTCTTGTCTTTTGGATAAACAACTTGTGTGTTATTAAATTCAAACAGTATTTGTTGTTTTTCTTCAATAGACAACATCTCAAGATTACTTATTGGCTCATTTATATTTTTAATTATACTGCTAATGATTTCTTCAAAATGAATAATCATAGATTCAATAGTATCACTTTTGAATAAATCTGTACAATATTCAATATCAAATAAGATCTCTTTTTCTGTCTCCAGAGCATTAAATGAAAGATCCAATATAGAGCTTATATTATCTCTCTCATAGCCATCTATAGTTATTTTATCTAAAAATACTTCTTCTGATCTTGGAGTATTATTTAATAAAAATTTTACTTGAAATAAAGGGCTCATACTCGTATCCCGAGTTGTCATGACTCTGTCTACAACTTTCTCAAATGGAGCACTCTGGTTATTATAAGCATTTAAAGTTGTTTCTTTAACTTGAACTAATAGATCTTTAAATGAATTTTTACAATCTATCTTGGTACGTATCGTTAGATTATTAATAAAAAATCCTATTACTCCTTCTAATTCAGCTTGTGTTCTATTGGCTGTTGGTGTACCAACACAAATATCCTCTTGTCCGCTATATTTATATAGCAACACTTTGAAAGCAGATAGTAACACCATGAACATCGTAACACCTTCTGATTTACAAATTAAGTCTAATGCAACTTTTTGCTCTTGATTTATATTAAATGACGTACTCGATCCCGCTCTACTTTGAATTGATGGTCGTACATAATCTGTAGGCAGCAACAATGGTAATACTCCTCGCAATTGATTATCCCAATAACGCAACTGAGCTTCCAAAACTTCCCCTGAGACATATTTACGCTGCCAAATAGCATAATCTGCATACTGGATTGGTAATGAAGGCAAACTCGGGGTCCTACCTTGAGTCTTAGCACTGTACAGTTCTATAAACTCATTCACTAAAATACCCTCTGACCAGCCATCGCTGGCAATATGATGGAACACGCATGCTAAGACATATTGCTCGTTACCCAAATGATACAAGCAACTTCTTAACTTATAATCCTTCGATAAATTAAAGGGTTGGGTCACATAACTATCCAGACTGGTTTCTAGCAAGGTTGCATCGGATATTTCAAACTGATCCAACGACCAGCCTTCTGCACTGATAATTTCCTGATAACCAATTCCGTCTTCTGATAAAAGCATACTGCGTAAGACCTCATGACGCGAAACAATCTCCTGTATGGTTTGTTCCAATATCGATACCTCTAATGCTCCTTCTAAACGAAGAATACTAGGTACGTGATATTCTGTACTGCCTTGCAACTGATCCAAAAACCATAAACGTTCCTGACTAAACGATAAAGGAATACGAGCCGGACGTTCCTCTGCAACAATTGTTGGCAATAAAACACCCTCTGACTGGGCCGATAGATGAGCTTCTAATTCAGAAATCGTGGTATGTTCAAATACTTCACGGATAGAAACTTCTATCATCAAATCCTTTCGGATCATAGATACCAAACGCGTAGCCAATAAACTATGACCTCCCAATTCGAAGAAATTGTCATGAATCCCAACTTGTTCTAATCCTAACAGATTCTGCCAGATTTCTACTAACTGTACTTCGGTTTGATTGCGTGGTGCTGCATATTCTTTGTTGGATAATTCTGAATCATCCGGATCCGGCAATGCGTTTTTATCTACCTTACCATTACTGGTAAAAGGTATTGCTTCCAGTTGAATAAATTGATTAGGAATCATAAACTTAGGAAGGGTTTTGGATAACTGTATTCTTAAATCCTCCGTATTTATTTCTTCTGTAAGTTCTAAAAAAGCTACTAATCGCTTATTTGAATTTTTATCAACTTTTACCAGTACTACTGCTTTTTTGACTTCGCCTAGTTTTAATAAAGTTTGTTCTATTTCACCTAATTCTATACGATGACCTCTTATTTTTACCTGATCATCTTTTCTTCCCATAAACTCTACGTTTCCATCGGGCATCCACCTTCCTATGTCACCAGTCTTATAGAGCTTTTCGCCAGATCGAAAAGGATGATTTATAAACTTCTCTGCCGTTTGTAGTGGCTTATTTAAATATCCTCTGGCAATACCATCTCCAGATACACATATTTCTCCTAACAATCCTATAGGAACTAAACAGTGTGCTTCATCGAGAATGTAAACCTCAGAATTTCCTACAGGTGCACCAATAGGTATAGCCGTATATTCTATATCATTCTCAAATCGATAAATAGTTGAATCAATTGTATTCTCCGTTGGTCCATAAGAATTATGAAGGGATATTAAATATCTATTACCAAGCCTGGCAATAAAAGTATTGACAACTTTCGTATTAATTTTATCTCCACCTGATACTACATGACGCAAACTTTGTAATTTGTTCAGATCAGTATCGGATATGTAATCCAACATATTTTGCAATAATAAAGGCGGCATATTGACCTTTGTTATCTGATATCTTTCGATATAATCTATAATGTTCTGAAATAAATCATCTTTGAAGTTTACCGGAGCCATAACACAGCAGCCTCCAACAGTAAAAGGCATAATATACTCTTCTAAAGAACCATCAAAGCTAAAAGATCGATAAAATAAAACCTTATCCTCAGATGTCATATCATAATATACCTTATAGAACTGCAATCTTGAGGCTAATGATTTATTACGAATTTCTACGCCTTTTGGCTGCCCGGTACTTCCGGATGTATAAATTATATAAGCTAAATTCTCCGGAGATGATATTCTCTCGATTGATCCTGTAGCTTCTTGGGCTATCAAATCCCAATCCTTATCTAATAAAACAATATCCAAATTATCTTTACCTGGAAATGTAACTAAGCTAGTACTATCACTAAGCAAGAATTTTATCCCGGAATCCTCTAACATATAATCGATTCGTGCTTGTGGATATTCCGGATCAATTGGAACATACGCTCCACCTGATTTTAATATTCCCAGAATACCTATAATCATCTCGAAAGAACGATTAATACAAATACCTATCAGATCTTCTTTTTCTACTCCTTTACTTACCAAAAACCTTGCTAATTGATTGGATTTCTTATCCAACTCTCCATAAGTCAGCTCCTGATCATCGAAAACAATAGCTACAGAATTTGGCGTCTTAGATACCTGTTCTGAAAACAAATCTACAATCGTCTTATCCTTAGGATAATCTATAGAAGTAGCATTAAAAACATTCAATAATTGATGTGATTCTTCCTCTAACAAAATTGAATCTGTACTAACAGGGCTATCAAACTTATTTTTAAAACAACCTAAAATATTATCAATATAAGTATGAAAACGTTCTAAAGATATTCCTGATTTAAATTTCTTAAACAATTTATACTCGATCTTAATGTCCCTACCTCCAGTTAGATCGACGGTTAAACTTAAACTCGAATTTGTTCGCTCAAAAGAAGATATTTTCAAGTCCTCGTTAAGATTGTTCTTATCAGTAGATTGCAAATTATTTGCATAATCATCTGACATAATTTCATTATACACGTGAAAATCAATGTAGTTAAATAAAGCATCATAAAAAGAATCATCTTTATTCATTCCTGTAAGACGCTTGATTTCAAAAAATGTCAAGTGATTATTAATTTGGACCTCCTTTATCTTTTCTTCTACATTTTTGAAATATAACAACCAATTTTCTTCAGATTGAAAAGTATAGCGTAAAGGTAACATATTTAAAAAGCACCCTAGTAGATTGTCACCATCCTCAATAGATGGGCGGTTATTAGATACTAAACCAACAGTTAACTCATTTTCCAAGGTGAGCATTTTTAAGGCATAGATATATGCTCCAAAAAACACCGTTTTTAATGTTAAATTATATTGTTTACAATGTTCTTGTAAATCATTTAGAAAAGTAAGATCATATTGCTTATTATAAATTTCAAAAACTTCCGTTTCTTCTTTAAAAATATCTAAATATTTGTATCCTGATAATTCTTTTTTCCAAAAGGAAATTGCTTCAACGTCTTGCTTAGCTACCAATTCACTAATAATAGCATCACGGTGAGTACATGCAATTATTGATGGTAAATAAGAAATATTCTTTTTGAGTTCAAAGTAAGTTTTATAGACTTCTGTAATAAATGAAGCTATACTCCATCCATCCATGATTGAATGATGAAACTGAAATATAAATAACTTACTATATTCATCAATAGTAAAAAGATCAAAGCGATATAATGGAACTTGTTCCGACACAAAAGAAACGCCTCTTTCTGTTTCAAGAAATTGTTCAATTTTCTTTTCTTGTGCTTGTCGATCAAACAAACTTAAATCAGTATTTTTCAGATCAAAAGAAACCGATTTCGATACTATCTGTACTGGTTTATCATAATCAGAAAAATTAAAACTTGTACGAAATATAGAATGCTTTTCAATTAATAAAGCAAGTGATTTATGAAATATAGTAATGTCAAAAGATTTGTCCTCAATGTTAAATATCAACTGATCATGAAAAATACCTAATTCAGGAGCTACTAATGACTCCATAACCATACCCTGTTGGACATCATTCATTGGGTAAACATCTTCAATTAAATCTGGATTTTTTATAGACGCCAAGACAGATAAACGTAATGCTTCTATTTCCCACTCAACTATTTTATGAAGTTCTTTAAGCTTATCATCAGCAGCAACAGCGTCACTATTTAATACTGAGTCAGAAAAATTCTGTATGGTAGCGTATTCAAAAAGATTTCGTAATTGAATATGTTGATTAAAACTTTTATTTATTTGTGAGATTAATCTAATTGACTTAATAGAATCACCGCCCAATTCAAAGAAATTATCATTAATTCCTACTTGTTCTAATCCTAACAGATTCTGCCAGATTTCTGCTAACTGTGTTTCTGTCTCATTCCGTGGTGCTACATATTCTTTACTGGATAAATTTGAACTATCCAGATCTGGTAATGACTTTTTATCCAGCTTTCCATTACCGGTTAATGGCATCGCATCTAATGCGACCCACAATTGAGGAACCATATACTCAGGCAGGCTTAGCTTTAATTGGTTTTGTAATCTCTCTTTGTCTAATGCCTCTTCCAAAACTACATAACCAACCAGACGCTTACTGCCGCCTGCATCTTCCTTAGCCAGTACACAACATTGTGTGACTCCATCTAAAGATGACAAGACATTCTCGATCTCACCTAATTCTATTCGATAACCACGGATTTTAACCTGATCATCTTTCCTGCCGATATATTCTATATTTCCATCTGGTAACCAACGCGCTAAATCGCCCGATCTGTATAATCTGGAAGTTTTATCCTCACTAAACGGATTCTCTATAAACTTCTCATTAGTTAAGTCTTCTCTATTCAAATAGCCTCGCGCTACACCTGCTCCTGAGACACACAACTCCCCTTCTACTCCTATCGGAACCAGATTTAAATGAGCATCAACTATGTAACATCCTAAAGTTGGAATTGCAGCACCTATATTACTGATCAGACTCTTTGTATCTGACTCCAGGATCTCTTTGTATGTAACATGCACAGTTGTTTCTGTGATACCATACATGTTTATCAGTTGACAATCCGGATAAGAACGTTTCCATCTTTCCAAATAAGTTGAATTTAATGCCTCTCCTCCAAAAATTACATAACGCAGCGAATGTGCTGAACTTTCGGATAGAAATTCTTCCTGAAGTACATAAAATGAACCAGGGGTTTGATTTAAAACCGTTACGCCTTCTTTTATTAGTAATTCCTTAAAAGAAATAGCATCTTTTGTAAGGTCCTTACCAACAATTACTAAACGGCCTCCATGTAATAAAGCGCCATACATTTCCCATACCGAAAAATCAAAACAAAACGAGTGAAACAAAGTCCAGACATCAGTTGATCCAAAATCATATAATGAAGATTCATTTTTGAATAAACGAACTACATTTTTATGCGTTATCAAAACTCCTTTAGGAGTACCGGTACTTCCCGAAGTATAGATAACATAAGCTAAATTAGATGCAGACAACACAGTGCTGAGTTTCCCTGAAGAATAGCCTGAGATAAGATCCCAATCTTTATCCAGACACAGAACCGATAAGTCTCTATCTTTGTTTATAACATTGCTACTTATTTCACTGCTTAAAACCAAACCAATACCGGCATCTTTAAGCATATAATCAATACGATCTGTTGGATACTCCGGATCGATGGGAACATAAGCTCCTCCTGATTTTAAGATTCCCAAAATACCTACGAGCATCTCTAGACTGCGTTCCAGACAGATCCCTACAAGAGCATCCGGCTGTACTCCTTGTTCGCGTAAATAATGTCCCAACTGATTCGAGCGCTGATCTAATTCTTTATAAGTTAGCTCTTTATCTTCATAAACAACTGCGATAGCATCTGGGGTTTGTTTAGCCTGCTCTTCAAATAAATCTACTATGGTCTTATCTAATGGATAGGCAACATCAGTGTTATTGAAAACATCCAGTAATTGATGTGATTCTTCTTTGGTAAGCATCGCTAAACTGCTTATAGGCTGCGTGATATTGCTTACAATACCAGCCAACAGCTCCTGATAATGCAGCAGCATTCGGTCTATTGTTGCTTTATCAAATAAAGCTGTACAATAATTTATTCCTAATGAAATACCATGGTTACTCTCTGATACACTAAATGTTAAATCAAATTTGGAAGTAACGGTATCCAACTCATATCCTGAAATTGTAATATCATTTAAACCTTTGTCGTTTTCTCCAAAATTATCATCCGTATTTTGTAATACAAATAAAACCTGAAACAATGGCGTCATGCTCATATCACGGGTTGTAATCACCCGATCTACTACTTTCTCAAATGGTGTTAACTGATGGTCATAACCCTCCAGAGTTGTCTGTTTTACTCTTGACAACAAATCTCTAAAACTCGGGTTGTCGCTCAAATCACTGCGAAGTGCCAAAGTATTGACAAAAAAACCAATCATTCCTTCTAACTCCGATTGTGTTCTATTCGCAATTGGTGTTCCTACACAAATATCGTCCTGTCCACTATATCGGGATAACAATACCTTAAAGGCGGATAACAATAACATAAACAGCGTCACACCTTCTTGTTGGCATATCGAACTTAGTGAAGTGCTTATTTTTTTATTTAACTCTAAAGAAACATCAGCTCCTGCAGTACTTTGCACAGAAGGACGAACATAATCCGTTGGTAAGGACAAAGTGCTTACTCCACTTAATTTTGCTTCCCAATAGGATAACTGATTCTCTAAAACCTCGCCTTCTAAATACTTGCGCTGCCAGATGGCATAATCTGCATATTGTAAGCTAAGCTCCGGCAAATCAGGAGTTTTATTTGATTGGAAGGCACTGTACAATTCCATAAACTCATTGGTCAGGATTCCACCCGACCAGCCATCACTGGCAATATGATGGAAAACACAAGCCAGAACATACTTCTCATTCCCTAATGTATACAAACACGCTCGAAGCTTGTAATCTTTTGATAAATCAAAAGGTTTATTTACATAGTCTGCTATATTGTTTTCTAATGATAAATCATCCGATACAATGGCGCTATCCAATGACCAGCCCTCGGCGCTGATAATTTCCTGATAACCGATTCCGTCTTCTGCTAAAAGCATAGTGCGTAAAACCTCATGACGCGAAACAATCTCCTGTAAAGTTTGTTCCAGTATCGATACCTCTAAGGCTCCTTCTAAACCAAGAACTATAGGAATGTGATATTCGGTACTGCCTTGTAACTGATCCAAAAACCATAGTCGTTCCTGACTAAACGATAAAGGAATACGAGCCGGACGATTTTCTATTACAATACTTGGTAATAAAACACCTTCTGACTGTACTGATATATGAGTCCCTAATTCAGAAATCGTGGTATGTCCAAATACTTCGCGAAGAGAAACTTCTATCCTCAAATCCTTACGAATCATAGAAACCAAACGTGTAGCCAGTAAACTATGACCACCCAATTCGAAGAAATTATCATAAACTCCTACTCGTTCTACGCCTAAGAGATTCTGCCAGATTTCGGCTAACTGCGCTTCGATTTCATTACGCGGAGCTACATATTCTCTACTGGATAAGTCTGAATTATCAGGTTCCGGTAATAATCTTTTGTTTAACTTTCCATTAGTGGTTAAAGGGAAGCTCTCCAATTGAATCCAGATCATAGGAACCATGAATTCTGGTAAGCTTAATTTTAAATATTCTTGTATTTGATTTTTATTTAACTCCTTATCTACAACAACATAACCAACCAGACGCTTGTTCCCACCTGCATCTTCCTTAGCCAGAACACAACATTGTGTTATTCCGGGTAAAGACGATAATACATTCTCTATTTCTCCCAGTTCTATTCGAAACCCACGAATTTTAACCTGATCATCTTTTCTGCCAATATATTCTATATTTCCATCGAGTAACCAACGTGCTAAATCGCCTGTCTTATAAATTCGTTCACCTTCTCTAAACGGATTCGCTATAAACTTCTCTTGAGTTAGTTCTTCCTTGTTCAAATAGCCTCGGGCTACCTGAACGCCTCCAATACATAATTCTCCGGCAACTCCAATAGGTAATAAATTTAAACTATTGTTAAGAATATAAATTTGGGTATTGGCTATAGGCTTTCCTATTGATATAGTTTCGTCTTCGTCACTTCTACTTTTGTAGTCTATAATATCTGTTGTTACAACATGCGTTTCTGTTGGACCATAATGGTTGTGCAACATAACACCTTGTTGCTTTAGATATTTTTTTACATTTTCAGACAATTTTAATTGTTCTCCTGCTACAATAAGGTCTTTTACTGAATCTATTTTTTCGAAAACACCCTCGGCTCCAAGAAATATAAAAAAAGCTGTTGGAAGAAACATTGTTTCAATATTCTTGTTCTTAATAAAATTTACTAAACCAGCTAAATCTTTCTTAGTTTCTGATGGAACTATATATAATTCTCCTCCTTGTGTAATTGCAAAAAATATTTCCTGAAATGACATATCAAAACTTATACTTGACAATTGTGTCACCCTTTGATTAGAAATACCTAATTGATTATTATTACATATCAAGTTGAATAATGCATAATGAGACATCATTACACCTTTTGGCTTTCCTGTACTTCCTGAAGTATATAAAACATATGCCAAATCATCTGGACCTATTACTTTATTCAAATTCTCTGTTGAATAGCCCGAAATAAGATCCCAATCAGTATCCAATAATAAAATCGATAAATCTTTATACCCTTCTAATAAGTTACCAGTAGTATTGCTGCTCAACACCGTTTTAATACTAGCATCCTTAAGCATATAAGCCACACGATCACTTGGATATTCCGGATCAATAGGAACATAAGCTCCGCCTGATTTTAATATTCCCAAAATACCAATAACCATTTCCAGGTTACGATCTAAACAAATTCCGACTAAACTATCTGTAATTATTCCTTGTCCCTGTAAATAATGACTCAATTGATTCGAACGTTGATCTAATTCTTTATAAGTTAATGCCTGATCTTCAAAAACTACAGCAATTGCATCAGGAATATTTTTTACCTGTTCCGAAAATAAATCTAATATTGTTTTGTCTTTAGGATATTCTGTAAAAGTATCATTGAAAACATCTAATAATTGTATCTCTTCCTTTTTGGTTAATATTGATAAACTATCTATGGGCTGTGTGATATCGCTTATTATGCTTTGCAGCAAATTTTGGTAATGCAATATCATGCGATCAATAGTAGTCTTATCAAACAAAGCTGTGCTATATTCTAAATTTAATGTAATGACTTCTTCAAATTCAGAAATCAGCATATTTAAATCAAACTTAGAACTAACCATATCAAACTCATATCCCGACAAGGTAACTCCTTCCAAAGATAAATCTCCAGATCCCTCAGGAGTATTCTGTAAGACAAATAGCACCTGAAATAATGGTGTCATACTCATATTACGGGTATTAACTACACGTTCTACAACCTTTTCAAAAGGTGCTAGTTGATGGTCATAACCCTCCAGAGTGGTTTGTTTTATTCTTGACAATAAATCTTTAAAACTTGGATTATCACTTAAATCACTGCGAAGTGCTAAGGTATTTACAAAAAAACCTATCATTCCTTCTAACTCCGATTGGGTTCGGTTCGCAATTGGTGTTCCCACACAAATATCATCCTGACCACTATATCGGGATAACAATACCTTAAAAGCTGATAACAGCAGCATAAATAGTGTTACACCCTGCTCTTGGCATATAGAACTTAGTGAAGCGCTTATTTTTTTGTCTAACTCTAAGGAAACAATAGCTCCTGCATTGCTCTGTACAGAAGGTCGTGCATAATCCATAGGTAAGGACAAAGTACTTACAGCCCTTAATTTTGATTCCCAATAGGATAACTGATTCTCTAAAACCTCGCCTTCTAAATAGTTGCGCTGCCAAATGGCATAATCTGCGTATTGTAAACTGAGCTCTGGTAAAACTGCCTTACGACCAGACTCAAGAGCGCTATACAATTCCATAAACTCATTTACCAAAATCCCTTGTGACCATCCATCGCTTGCTATATGATGGAAAACGCAGGCTAAAACATACTTCTCATCTCCTAATGTATATAGACATGCTCTTAATTTATAATCATTTGACAGATTAAAGGGAGCATTTAGATATTTATTTAAATGACTCTCCAATAATTCTCCATTCGATACCGCTTCTCGTTCCAAAAACCAATTCTTAGCACTTATAACTTCCTGATATCCTATTCCTTCTTCTGATAAAAGATTCGTGCGTAACACCTCATGGCGCGAAACAATAGTCTGTAATGATTCTTCTAAAATTGAAATATTTAATGCTCCATCTAAACGTAACACAATAGGCATATTATATTCTGCGCTACCGCCCAACTGATCCAAAAACCATAAACGCTCCTGACTATACGATAGAGGAATGTGTTTGATAAGATCTCTATCGAATGGTTTTACAGTATACTTCCCTAATCCTTTATCGTGATTTCTATTTACTTCAAACTTTTCAAGATGTTTAATAATAAGATCTTTATTATCTTTTATATCTGCTAGCAATGCATTATCAATATTCTCACTTTCTGATTTTAAAACTAGATTCTCGCCTTCTAGCTCTAACCTTACTCCCTGATCCTGAGCTCTTTTTAAAAGATTTAATATTTTATCCATTATATTGTTATTATTTTTTTGTAAGTAATGTCTTGGTTTTCTTTTTCTTTGATTTCTTTGTGTCTTAAATAAGTACTTAATTCTTCTATTCTTGTAAATTCAAATACATCTTTGATTGTAATTTCACTCTCAAATTCTTTACGAATCATAGAAACCAAACGCGTTGCCAACAAACTATGCCCCCCCAACTCAAAGAAATTGTCATTGACTCCTACTTGTTCTACGCCTAATAAATCCTGCCAAATAGCAACCAATTTCTCTTCTGTTTCATTAAGGGGAGCTACATACTCTTGTACTGAAAACACTAAGCTATCCATCTCTGGTAACGCTTTTTTATCTAACTTTCCGTTACTGGTTAGTGGCATTTCTTCTAACTCTACCCAAATCATAGGAACCATATATTCAGGTAAACTAAATTTTAAATTTTCTTGTAAATACTCTTTATCCAACGCTCCTTCCAATACTACATATCCTACCAAATGCTTTACTCCTTTTGTATCTTCTTTAGCTAATACACAACACTGGGTTACTCCCAATAAGGATAACAATACATTCTCAATTTCACCCAACTCTATGCGATATCCCCGTATCTTGACCTGATCATCTTTACGCCCCATAAAAATTATATTTCCATTTGAGTGATGATATCCCTGATCTCCTGTTCTATATATTCTACCTAATTTCTCATGGGTAAAGAAACTCTTATGCGTTTTTTCTTGATCTTTCCAATACCCCAATGCTACGCCTATACCTCCAATATATAAATCGCCAATTACTCCTACTGGAACAGCTTGTAATTCTTTTGTTAATAAATAAATTTTTTGATTTCCTAAAGGTTTCCCATAAGGAATACTTGTTAGATCGGTTACATCTATTTCTATTGGATAAAAAATAGACCAAATAGAAGCCTCCGTAGCTCCTCCTAAACTATATACTTTCACATCCAAACAAGAAGATCTGATTCGTTTAGGTAAATCTGTTGGAATCCAATCTCCACTCATTAATACTGTTTGTAATGACAATCTGCTATGGGTATATTCAATATAATCCATGAAAATTTGCATTAAAGCAGGTACCGTATTCCATATTGTAATAGAATGTTTTTGACAATATTGCAACCATGATTGCGGATTACGATATTCATCCGGTGCTGGTAATATTAATTGTCCACCAACCCCTAAAACTCCAAAAATATCATAAACTGACAAATCAAAATTTAGTCTAGACAGTCCTAGTACACTATCATTTTCACTAATTTCAAAGCGTTGATTAATATCCTGTATTGTATTTAATGCTCCTTGATGATCAATCATGACTCCTTTAGGCACTCCAGTTGATCCAGAAGTAAATATTATATATGCTAAATCACTTGGGCTACAAATATGTGGAACCTTTATTAAACTATCTTGAGTATCCCACTCGTCGGGTTTAATAACATAAGTATTATAACATTCATCCAATTCTAAATTATCTAAAACTTCAGAAGTTGTTATTACTTGACTTACCTCTGCTAATTTAAGTAGCTGATTAATACGAAGGCTTGGCAAACTTGCGTCAATAGGCAAATATGCAGCTCCTGAACGTAAAATACCCAATACTGCTACTACTTCTTCCCAACCTTTATGCATCAATACAGCTACCGGTACATTAGGTCGCACATGATGACGATATAAGTATCCTGCCAAACAAAGGCTACGCTGACCTAATTCTTTATAACTTAAATTTTTATAATTTGTAATTACCGCTATCTTATCAGGAATCTCTTCAATTTTTTTGAGTAAAGGAGTATGCAAAAATCCTTTTGGAAGATTAATATTAGTAGCATTAAAATTATCGACTAATTGCTTTTCTTCATACTCTGTTAACATGGATAAATTACCTATAGTCTGAGTAACATCATCTACAATGCTACGTAACAACTCCTGATAATGACGTAACATACTTGTTATAGTTTCTTCATAAAACAATGCTTTACAATAAACTAATGCTAATGATATCCCTAAATCATTTTCTTTTACGAATAAATTTAAATCAAACTGAGTCGCGACCTCTTCGTAATCATATGAGGATAATTTAACTTCGTTTAATTTAGTCTCTAAATCATTATCTTTAAGAATGTTCTGCAGCCTAAACATTACTTGAAACAACGGCGTCATACTCATATCTCGGGTAGTAACCACACGATCTACAACCTTTTCAAAAGGAGTCAGCTGATGGTCATAACCTTCCAAAGTTGTCTGTTTCACTCTTGCCAGTACATCCTTGAAACTCGGATTGCCGCTTAAATCACTGCGAAGAGCTAAGGTATTTATGAAAAAGCCTATCATGCCCTCTAACTCCGATTGCGTACGATTCGCTATTGGTGTTCCTACACAAATATCGTCCTGTCCGCTGTATCGGGATAATAATACTTTAAAGGCTGATAACATAAACATAAACAGCGTAACGCCTTCTTTCTGGCATATAGAACTTAACGAGTCACTTAGCTCTTTTCCTAATTCTAAAGAAACACTAGCACCTTCATTGCTCTGGATAGAAGGACGAACATGATCAGTGGGTAAAGACAAGGTACTTACACCTCTTAGTTTTGCTTGCCAATACGATAACTGATTATCTAAAACCTCGCCTTCTAAATACTTGCGCTGCCAAATGGCATAATCTGCGTATTGTAAACTAAGCTCCGGTAAAACTGCTGGACGACCAGACTGCAGAGCTCCATACAATTCCATAAACTCCTTCACTAAGATTCCCTCTGACCAGCCATCGCTGGCAATATGATGGAAAACACATGCCAATACATATTGATTGTTTCCCAAATCATACAAACAGGATCGTAACTTGTAATCTTTCGATAAATCAAAAGGACGCATCAGATAATCCTGCAGACTGCTTTCTAGCATTAATGCATCCTCTATTTCCAATTGATCCAATGACCAGCTTTCTGCGCTGATAATTTCCTGATAACCGATTCCATCTTCTGAAAGAAGCAAACTGCGCAATACTTCATGACGCGAAACAATCTCATGTAAGGTTTGTTCCAGTATCGATATATCTAATGCTCCTTCTAAACGAAGAACACTAGGTACGTGATATTCTGTACTGCCTTGCAACTGATCCAAAAACCATAAACGTTCCTGACTAAACGATAAAGGAATACGAGTTGGACGATCCTCTGCAAAAATACCTGGCAATAAAACCCCTTCTGACTGGGCTGATATATGAGCCCCTAATCCAGAAATTGTGGTATGTTCAAATACTTCCCGAATAGAAACTTCTATGCGTAACTCCTTTCGGATCAAGGAAACTAAACGCGTGGCCAATAAACTATGCCCACCCAATTCGAAGAAATTATCATAAACTCCTACTCGTTCTACGTCTAAGAGATTCTGCCAGATTTTTGCTAACTGCGATTCGATTTCATTACGCGGAGCTACATATTCTCTACTGGATAATTCTGAACTATCAGGATTAGGCAATGACTTCTTATCCAGCTTCCCATTACTGGTTAATGGCATAACATCTAAAGTCACCCATAATTGGGGAACCATATACTCAGGCAGGCTTAGCTTTAATTGTTCCTGTAATCTCTCTTTGTCTAATACGTCTTCCAAAACCACATAACCAACCAAACGCTTACTGCCGCCTGCATCTTCCTTAGCCAGTACACAACATTGTGTGACTCCATCTAAAGATGACAAGACATTCTCGATCTCACCTAATTCTATTCGATAACCACGGATTTTAACCTGATCATCTTTCCTGCCGATATATTCTATATTTCCATCTGGTAACCAACGCGCTAAATCGCCCGATCTGTATAATCTGGAAGTTTTATCCTCACTAAACGGATTCTCTATAAACTTCTCATTAGTTAAGTCTTCTTTATTCAAATAGCCTCGCGCTACACCTGCTCCTGAGACACACAACTCCCCTTCTACTCCTATCGGAACCAGATTTAAATGAGCATCAACTATGTAACATCCTAAAGTTGGAATTGCAGCACCTATATT
>NZ_JBIPCR010000033.1:0-18621 GCF_044007335.1 Flavobacterium sp. FlaQc-48
CAATTATCCCTTTAGGGATTTAATGCAACAATAAAATTGCCGTTGGATAAAAATTCAGAAATAAAAGTAAACGGAAAATTGACAAAGAATTTAAATTTAGGTTCAGGAAAATATACAATAGAATGTAAAATATAAATGACACACGGATGACACGGATTCGCTAAAGCGAAGACACGGAAAAACGGAATTTTTAATCAATTATCCCTTTAGGGATTTAATGTTGGTAGAAAAAAGTCGAATTTATTTTGTCCCGTTAGGGACTATACAACAGGTTGAGATTTATTTAGTCCCTAACGGGACAAATGAGAGCTAGTTTTTTTATTACCAAGATTAAATCCCTACGGGATAAAAAAAGTTGCTCTTAGAATAATCTAATTAAAGCAAAGAAATATCTAAAAAAAACAGAAAAAATACGTGGAAATCTGCGTCTTCGCTTTAGCGAATCCGTGTCATCCGTGTTCAATTTTAAGTTAGTTAATACATAATAAATGATAAAAATTAAAATATATCTAGCAGTTTTATTCTTCGGAGTGACATATGCAAATGCACAAATAACCTCTGATGAAAATTTCAGAAAACCCGTTTCGGAAACATTAAAAAAAATCGAAACAGTTTTTCATGTTACCATTAACGATGACCGGGGTTTATTGAAAGGAAAAGAACTCGACTATGCCTATTGGAGAATAGAACCGGGAAATCTGGCCATTTCGTTAACCAACATTCTGGCCCCATTTGAATTAATGTATTTCAAACAGCCGGACGGGACTTACATCATCAGAAAATATGAAAATCATAAGGTATCAGTAGATAAAGGAAAAGAACGTTTGGCTTATTTAACGACTTTGTATTCAAATGTAGGCGAATGGGAATCGCGTAAAAAAGAAATAAAAGCTTGTATGATAACGTCTTTTGGTTTGGATAAAGCACTTCCAATGCCCAAATCAAAACCTATTCTCACTCCAAAAAGAATCTATAAAGATTACAGTATTGAAAATATTGGTTT
The DNA here is from genome assembly GCF_044007335.1 of Flavobacterium sp. FlaQc-48. Classification (NCBI taxonomy): domain Bacteria; kingdom Pseudomonadati; phylum Bacteroidota; class Flavobacteriia; order Flavobacteriales; family Flavobacteriaceae; genus Flavobacterium; species Flavobacterium sp. FlaQc-48. The sequence continues at coordinate 1,004 of NZ_JBIPCR010000033.1, forward strand.
AGAAATTCTTCCCGGTCTTTATGTCACAGGTTCGATTTACAGACCTTATCCCTTCAATAAAAAAGCCCCAATTATCTTAACGCCTGACGGACATTTTGGCGACGGAAGATATAGAAAAGACGAACAATACCGTTGTGCTGTTATGGCGAAAATGGGTGCGATTGTAGTGAGCTACGATTTGTTTGCCTGGGGAGAATCATTGCTTCAATTCCCGGAAGAAACACATAGAAATAGTATTGCCTCGACCGTTCAGGTTTTAAGCGGAATCCGATTGTTGGATTATTTGGCTACGACCAAAAATGCCGACATGTCAAGAGTTGGGGTTACCGGAGGTTCAGGAGGAGGATCGCACACGATGTTTTTGGCAGCTTTAGACGATCGAATTACAGTTTCAGCTCCCGTTGTTATGGTTTCTTCACATTTTTCAGGAGGTTGCCCTTGTGAAAGCGGCCGTGGAATTCACCTTTGTGGAAACGGAACGAATAACGCAGAAATCTCTGCGATGATGGCGCCAAAGCCACAATTAATAGTTTCTGACGGAAAAGACTGGACATTGGCAGTTCCGGAACTGGAATTTCCTTTTATCCAAAGAACGTATGAATTATACGGAAAGAAAGATCTGGTAGAAAATGCTCATTTTGCGAATGAAGGACACGATTTTGGAGTTTCAAAACGTATGGCTTTGTATCCGTTTATGGCAAAATATTTAGGTTTGGACCTGAATAAAGTCAAAAACGCAAAAGGCGAAATTGATGAATCGACTTGTGTAATGGAACCCAAAGAAAAAATGTTTGTGTTTGGTGATAAGGGTGAAAAATTACCAGCCAATGCTCTAAAAGACATTAACAAATTATATGAAATGTTTGGAGAGAAGAATAATAAAATTTACGAGGTTAAGAAATAAAAAAGGTTACCACTAATTTGTGCGATTTGTGGCCAAAAAACATACAATATGAACATAAGAAAAAAAATTGCAGTACTCTATTTGGGAATTTTTTCGTTTGCAGCAACTGCGCAAAACAACAGCGATTTGAAATTATGGTACGATAAACCGGCCGCAATCTGGAACGAAGCTTTGCCTTTGGGAAATGGACGTTTGGGTGCAATGGTTTTTGGTGATCCTGCGGTCGAACGTTTGCAATTGAACGAAGAAACCATTTGGGCAGGTTCGCCAAACAGCAATGCCCATTCGAAATCATTAAAAGCTTTACCCATTGTAAGACAATTAATTTTTGACGGAAAATTTGATGAAGCACAGGAATTGGCTACGCAGGATATTATGTCGCAAACCAATGACGGAATGCCGTATCAGACTTTTGGAAGTGTTTATATTTCGTTTCCGGGACATCAGAAATACTCGAATTATTACAGGGATTTAGATATTGCAAATGCTACAGCCAAAGTAAAATACACTGTTGACGGAGTAGAATTTACCAGAGAAATACTGGCTTCTTTTTCAGATCAGGTCATTGTAGTGAAACTCTCTGCAAGTCAGCCGGGCCAGATTACAGCAAATGTTTTTATGAACAGTCCGCTTGATAAAACGGTTGCAGGCACGGAGGGCAATCAGATTTTACTTTCGGGACTGGGAAGTAATTTTGAAGGTGTAAAAGGGAAAGTCAAATTTCAGGGACGACTAACAGCTAAAAATAAAGGCGGAGAAGTTTCAGCCAGCAACGGAATTATCAGCATCACTAAAGCAGATGAAGTAACACTTTATATTTCGATCGCCACTAATTTTAAAAACTATCAGGATATCAGCGGGGATGAAGTTGCGAAAAGCAAGGATTATTTGGCTAAAGCCGAAACAAAAGATTTCGCAACGATCAAAAAAGATCATGTTGCCTATTATCAAAAATTCTTCAACAGGGTTTCTTTTGATTTAGGAACAAATGAAGCGGCAAAGCAACCAACAAATGAAAGAATCAGGGATTTCCCGAAACAATTTGATCCGCAACTGGCGAGTTTATATTTCCAGTTTGGTCGTTATCTTTTAATTTCAAGTTCGCAGCCCGGAGGACAGCCTGCCAATTTACAAGGGATTTGGAATGATATGGTAACGCCGCCATGGGACAGCAAGTACACCACAAATATTAATGCCGAAATGAATTACTGGCCGGCAGAAGTAACAAATCTTTCTGAGATGCATGAGCCGTTTATTCAAATGGCAAAAGAATTAAGTGTTACGGGTGCAGAAACAGCCAGAATGATGTACAATGCCAGCGGTTGGGTTTTACATCATAATACCGATATCTGGCGTGTAACCGCTCCGGTAGACTCTGCAGCTTCGGGAATGTGGCCAACGGGCGGTGCATGGGTTTGTCAGGATTTATGGGAAAGATATTTGTATACAGGTGATAAAAAGTATCTGGAAGAAATTTATCCGATAATGAAAGGTGCAGCAGATTTTTTCCTTGATTTTATGGTTATCGATCCTAATACCAAATATTTGGTGGTTGTACCATCAAGTTCACCTGAAAACACACATGCAGGCGGAACCGGAAAAGCGACAATTGCATCCGGAACTACGATGGACAATCAATTGATTTTTGATTTGTTTACCCATGTTATCGAAGCGTCAAAATTGGTTGCTCCGGATTTGGCGTATACCAATAAAGTAAGTGAAGCTTTGGCAAAAATGCCTCCAATGAAAGTGGGAAAACACAGTCAGCTACAAGAATGGCAGGAAGATTGGGACAATCCTAAAGACAATCACCGACATGTTTCGCACTTGTACGGATTGTATCCGGGTAATCAGATTTCAGCCATTAAAACACCTGAATTATTTGAAGCGGCAAAACAATCTTTGATTTACAGAACAGACGAATCTACAGGCTGGTCAATGGGCTGGAAAGTGAATTTGTGGGCCAGATTATTAGATGGAAATCACGCTTATAAATTAATTCAGGATCAAATGCACCTGGTAACGGCTGACCAGAAAAAAGGCGGCGGAACGTATCCGAATATGTTAGATGCACACCAGCCTTTCCAGATTGATGGTAACTTTGGATGCACAGCCGGAATAGCCGAAATGCTGATGCAAAGCCAGGAAGATGCAATTCATTTATTGCCCGCTTTACCAAGTGTCTGGAAAGACGGAAGTATAAAAGGTTTAGTCGCCAGAGGCGGATTTGTAATCGATATGACCTGGAAAAACAATAAAGTGTCTGAATTAAAAATTTATTCTAAAATTGGCGGAAACTGCAGACTTAAAGTAGAAAATATTTTAAAAGGAAATTCGATTAAAAAAGCAAAAGCGAAAAATGTAAATCCGTTGTTTTATGATGTAGAAGTGAAGAAACCTATTATATCTGATAAGGCAAAACTGGAAAAAGTAAAACTGCCAAATTATAATATTTACGATGTGAATATGAAAGCAGGGCAGATGTATACTTTTACTGGGAATTAGAATTCCCTAACAGGTTTTTAAACCTGTTAGGTATAATAAATTATGCGTCTAATTTGTCATTCCGGGGAACGAGGAATCACACTCGAAACTCGACAAAGATTGGTGATTCTCGTTACGGAATCCCGCGTGTGATTTCTCCTTACGTCGAAATGACAAAACTATATGAAAAGAATACAATAGAAACAGAATATGTTACACCATTTTAAATACAAAATAATCGCTTTATTAATCTTGATTTCAACTATAAACATAAGTTGCAAATCTGGCGCAAATCATTCTCAAAAAGGAACTTCGGTAGTTTTGAATCCGGTAAATTTCAAACATTACGTGGATTATTTCAACACGATGGAAGATGAGAATTTGAAATTTGCAATTCCGAATGACAGTGCCTGGACCTGGATGGAAAAGAATATTCCGTTGTTTGAATGTCCGCAGCAAAATTTTGAGGAAATCTATTATTTCAGATGGTGGAGTGCGAGAAAACACATCAAGAAAACACCTCAGGGATATGCGATTACAGAATTTTTGGTAGACCGTTCGTACGCTGATAAATACAATATGATTAGTTGTGCTTTAGGACATCACATTAATGAATTCCGATGGCTGCATAATCCGGAGTATATCGAGCAGGATGTACATTTGTGGTTTAGGGGAAATGACGGTAAACCCATGAAAAAGCTCAGAACTTTTAGCAGCTGGACGGCGGATGCATTGTACAATCGCTATTTAGTGAATAAAGACGATAAGTTTTTGCTGGATATGTATCCGGATCTTGTTGCTGAGTATGCAGCCTGGGAAGGCGACAGAAAACGCAAAGACGGCTTGTTCTGGCAGTTTGATGTAAAAGATGGAATGGAAGAATCACTGAGCGGTGCCAGAAAATTTAGAAATGCGCGCCCAACGATTAACAGTTATATGTTTGGAAATGCAAAAGCTTTGGCTAATATTGCGAAGCTGAAAGGCGATACCCAACAAGAAAATTATTTTGAAGCGAAAGCGGATACACTGCAAAAATTAGTAGAAACTAAACTGTGGAATCCTAAAAGTGAATTTTTTGAAACGTTTACAGAAAAAGATACTTTAGCACAGGTCAGGGAAGCGATTGGATTTATTCCGTGGTATTTTAATTTACCACAAAAAGACAAAGGGTTCGAAAAAGCATGGGAACAAATTAAGGATGAAAAAGGATTTTCGGCACCGTTTGGATTAACAACAGCGGAACGCAGAAGTCCTCGTTTTAGATCGCACGGAACGGGAACTTGCGAATGGGATGGGGCGATTTGGCCTTTTGCAAGTTCTCAGACGTTAACCGCTTTGGCAAATGTATTGAATAATTACGATCAGAGTTTTGTAGCTAAGCCGGATTATTTCAAACATATGAACCTGTATGTAGAATCGCAATATTATCGCGGAAGACCGTATTTAGGAGAATACCTGGACGAAACGACCGGATACTGGTTAATGGGTGACAGAGAACGCAGCCGTTATTACAATCACTCGACCTTTAACGATTTAATGATTACAGGATTGGTAGGTTTACGACCAAGAGCAGATGAAAAAATCGAAGTGAATCCCTTGATTCCGCAGGAGAAATGGGATTGGTTTTGTCTGGATAATGTTTTATATCATGGCAATATCATTACAATTCTTTGGGATAAAACAGGAGAGAAATACCATAAAGGAAAAGGTTTCAGGATTTTTAAAAACGGGAAAGAAATTGCGGTTTCTGAACGATTAGAGAAATTGGTTTCGGAATAATTATCGGTTCAGGGGTTTTGGCAGATGAAACAGATTGACGCAGGTTTTTTATTGATTTGTCATCCTGACGAAGGAAGGATGATAAAAACTGAGAATAAAATCCGTACCAATCCGTTTAATTTCTTCAAATCTGCGGGTAAAAAACAGTACAGGCATATCATTAAAACACAACTTATGAAAAAGTTTTTTTTACATCTTACAATAGTCGTTTCACTTTTCACAATGGCGGCGAAAGCCCAAACTAAAATCAGTGTTACGAATTTGCAATGCGAAATGCTCCAAAATCCGGAAGGAATTGATGTGGTTCAGCCACGATTGAGCTGGCAAATAAATGCTGATGTAAAGGATGTAAAACAAACGGCATATCAAATTATTATAGCTTCTACTTTAGAGAACCTGAATGCTAATAAAGCAGATTTATGGGATAGCGGTAAAGTACAAAGCGATGAATCTGTAAATGTTATTTACAACGGAAAACGACTGGAAAACCGTCAAAATGCATTTTGGAAAGTAATCGTCTGGACGAATAAAGGAGAAATTCAATCGGTAGAAAAAGCTCATTTTAGTATGGGAATTATGAATTATGCCGATTGGAAATCGACACGCTGGATTGGTTATGAAAAAGCCTCTGTGGGAGATAGTATTTCTCAGTATTCCAGATTATCAGCACGTTATTTAAGAAAAGAAATCAACTTAAAGAAACAAGTAAAAAATGCCAAGGTCTATATTATGGGCATGGGTTTATATGAATTGTATATTAACGGAAATAAAATTGGCGATCAGGTTTTAGCTCCGGTTCCAACAGATTATACCAAAAATGTAAAATACAATGTTTTTGATGTGACTTCTCAACTTAAAGAAGGTAAAAACATGCTGGGAACGGTTCTAGGAAACGGACGTTTTTTTACGATGCGTCAGGATTTTAAACCTTATAAAATCAAAACTTTCGGTTATCCTAAAATGGCACTTCAATTGTTTATCGATTATACAGATGGAACAAAAGAAGTGATCAGAACGGACGATACCTGGAAAGTAACCACAAACGGCCCTATTTTATCCAACAATGAATATGACGGAGAAGAATACGATGCCCGCAAGGAAATGAAAAATTGGAATACGACGAATTTCGATGATAAAAAGTGGTTATTGGCAGAATATGTTCAGGAACCGGGTGGTTTTTATGAAGCACAAATGACGCCGAATATGAAGATAATGGGCGAGGTAAAACCAATTTCGATCCAACAAACGCCTAAAGGAACTTATATCTTAGATATGGGGCAGAATATGGTAGGCTGGCTGCAGTTGAAGGTAAAAGGAAAAAGCGGTGATAAAATTAAATTGAAATTTGCCGAATCATTACAAACAGATGGTTCTTTATATATCGAAAATTTGCGTGATGCCAGAACGACTGATGTTTATACCCTAAAAGGGGAAGGAGAAGAAATTTGGGAACCTGCTTTCGTTTTTCACGGTTTTAGATTTGTCGAAGTTTCAGGATATACAACAAAACCAACAATAGATAATTTTGTTGGAAAAGTAGTTTACGACGATATTAAAACCACAGGAACTTTTGAATCATCTGATGCTGTGATGAACCAGATTTTCAAAAATGCCTATTGGGGAATCAGAGGGAATTATAAAGGAATGCCAATCGATTGTCCACAGCGAAACGAGCGCCAGCCCTGGCTGGGAGACAGAACGACAGGAGCGTATGGTGAAAGTTTTTTATTTGATAATCAGACTTTGTATGCCAAATGGCTCGACGATATTAAAAATGCACAAACGGCTGACGGAGGAATTCCCGATGTGGCGCCGGCTTTCTGGCGTTATTATGGCGATAATGTAACCTGGCCCGGAACTTATATTACGGTTGCAGATATGTTGTATCAGCAGTTTGGCGATAAAAAAGTGATCGAAAAACATTATTCCTCCATGAAAAAATGGGTGGTGTATATGGAACAGAATTATTTGGTTAAAGATGTAATGACCAAAGACAAATACGGAGACTGGTGCGTTCCGCCGGAATCTTTAGAGTTAATTCATTCGAAAGACTCCGCAAGAACCACCAATGGGGAGTTAATTGCAAGTGCTTTTTATTATCATTTACTGCAAAAAATGAAAAAGTTCGCAGTGATTGACGGAACAAACTCTAATGATATTCAATATTACAATTCACTTTCAGAAAGAGTAAAAACAGCCTTTAATGCGAAGTTTTTCAATGCCGGAAAAAACAATTATGCAAACAATACGGTAACGGCAAATCTACTTCCGTTGGCCTTTGGGATGGTTCCTGAAAATCTACAGTCAAAAGTATTTGATAACATTGTTCATGAAGTAGAAGTAACCTATAAAGGCCATATTAGTACCGGAGTTATTGGAACGCAGTTTTTAATGCGAACCTTATCGGAGTACGGAAGACCGGATTTGAGTTATAAATTAGCTTCGAATGATACCTACCCAAGTTGGGGTTATATGGCTAAAAACGGGGCAACAACCATTTGGGAACTGTGGAATGGAAATACCGCAGATCCTAAAATGAATTCGCAAAACCATGTGATGTTACTGGGTGATTTACTGATTTGGTATTATGAGAACATTGCGGGAATCAAAAGCAATCCCGAAACTCCCGGATTCAGACAAATTATCATGAAACCGGATTTCGAAACCGGTTTAACGTTTGTAAATGCTTCATATGAATCAATTTACGGAACGATAAAAAGCAACTGGAAAAAAAGTAAAAATACTTTACAATGGAATATTACCATTCCTGCCAATACTTCTGCAATGGTTTATTTGCCCACAACGAATGCTCCAGCTGTAATGTTAGATAATAAAAAGTTAGATAAAACTTCGACATCTTATAAAGCCGAAAACAATAAACTTGTTTTGACATTGCCTTCTGGTTCGTATGTTTTGAATGTCAAACAATAGTATTTGAGTTTTAAAAGTAGTGTAGTATTATACTATCGTAATTATGTAATTAGATCTTTGTCAAAGTTTAAAACTTTGACAAAGATTTTATGATTTTTGCTATTGCCGGATTTACTATTGTTAAAAATCACAAAAGAAAATACATTTTTATAAAATTCGGGACAGTACAGGATAGATCTTTATTTTTTTAGTGTCATTTTTACACTTAATAAATAATTTTGTGCGAAAAATTATTAGGAATGCATTAAAAATCAAAAAATTGTAAGTCAAAATAAAAATTAGTAATGAAGATAATAAAAGTAGCATTTGCGTTATTGGGCATTTTACTTTTGGGAAGTTGTAAAGCAACTTTACAAAATAAGACCTGGAAAGAAGGAATTTTAGTAGATGAATTTATATACGATAAAGCACCTTATCCGTCTTGTCACGCTGTTACAATTGTCGAAGCTACAAATGGGGATTTAGTTTCATCCTGGTTTGGAGGAACGCATGAAAGACATCCGGATGTTTGTATTTACGTAAGCATAAAACCAAAAGGAAGTGATAAATGGGGCGAAGGTGTTAAAGTAGCCGATGGCGTGATGAAAGAGGGCCCGAGACTGCCAACATGGAATCCGGTTTTATATCAAATTCCGGGTGGAGATTTAATGCTTTTCTATAAAATTGGTCCCAAACCATCGGAATGGTGGGGTGTCATCAGAACTTCATCTGATAACGGAAAAACATGGTCTGAAGCTCAAAAAATGCCCAATGGCTTCTTAGGGCCAATCAAAAATAAACCTGTTTTATTAAGTAACGGAACTTTATTATGTCCGTCAAGTATCGAAGGCGATGGCTGGCGACTTCGCATGGAAAGTACACCGGATTTTGGAAAAACATGGATCATGGGAGATACTTTACCACGAGGTAAACAAAAAATCAATGCCATTCAGCCAAGTATTTTATTCCACAAAGACGGAAGTATTCAGGCCATTGGAAGAACCAGAAACAGAGCCATTTTTAGTACATTTTCTAAAGACAACGGAAAAACATGGTCAGATGTAGCATTAATTGGTCTTCCCAATAATAATTCCGGAACAGATGCCGTAACGCTTAAAGACGGAAGGCATTTATTAGTGTACAATCATGTTTTGCCTCCGGGAACAGAAGCAAAAGGTCCAAGAACGCCATTAAATGTTTCGGTTTCTAAAGACGGAATTCACTGGAATGCAGCATTAGTTTTAGAAGACTCCAAAATCAGTCAATATTCGTATCCGTCGATGATCCAGAGTTCTGACGGAATGGTACATATCGTTTACACATGGAGAAGGGAAAAGCTGAAATATGTAAAAATTGATCCAAGCAAATTAAAAACGATTCCTATCAAAAACGGAATCTGGCCCGGAGATGAAAACAAAGTTGTGACAGCTGTAAAGGCTGAAGAAGAATAAGAATTTAAATTTAACCATGAAGATATTAACTTTCATTAAGCTTTATTTTCTTATATCCTGAATTAAGTTGATTAAGCCAGCAGGCTTAACTTTCTTAATGGTAAAAAACAAAAATATGAAGTCAATTTATTCTAAAAGAAATGTCATTGTTTTATTTTTTGCTGTTTTGTGCACTAGTTTCAATAGTTGTGCAACGGCTCAGCCATCAAATAATAAGCAGCGTTACAAAGTTGCGGTGTGCGACTGGATGATTTTAAAAAGACAAAAATTAGGATCCTTTGGTTTGGCCGCAGAAATAAAAGCAGACGGAATCGAACTCGATATGGGAGGTTTAGGAAACCGGCCAACTTTTGACAGTAAATTAGGCGACCCGATCGAAAGGCAAAAATTTCTGGATAAATCCAAGGAATTGAATGTCGGAATCAGCTCTATTGCCATGTCCGGATTTTATGCGCAGTCTTTTGCCAAAAGAGAAACCATAGTGCCCATGATCGAAGACTGTATAAAAGCAATGAAAGACATGAACGTAAAAGTGGCTTATCTGCCTCTGGGTACAGAAAGTGATTTGGTTAAAAATCCTGAATTACGTCCAATAATTATCGAAAGATTAAAATGGGCAGGAAAACAAGTAGGCAAAATAGGAGGGATAATTGCTATTGAAACCTCATTAGATGCCACTGAAGAGAAAAAGTTACTGGAAGAAATCGATTCAAAATATATTAAAAGTTCTTTCAATTTTGCGAATGCTGTAGATAACGGAAGAGATATTATAACCGAATTAAAGATTTTAGGCAAAAAACACCTGGCACAGATTCATGCTTCAAATACAGACAAAGTCTGGCTGGAAAATGATACTGCGATTGATATGCCAAAAATAAAACAAGCGCTGGACGAAATGAAATGGAGCGGCTGGCTAATCGTAGAACGTTCAAGAGATGTTACACAGGTTCATAATGTAAAAGCGAATTACGGTGCAAACGTCGCGTACTTAAAACGTATTTTCCAGAATTAGAATACAAAGGAATCTGCCAGATCTGTAAAATCTGCGAGAGTTAATTTTTTCACGCAGATTTTGCAGATCAAGCCGATTTATTCTCGTTTTTTGTCATCTCGACGAAGGAGAGATCACACTAGGTATGGTTACGTGTGAGATTTACTGCGTCTATTTGTTGTCGCTCGGGTTTCCTCCGTCGAAATGACAAAGCGGTCAAATAAAAATTACAATACAATGAAATATTTTACTTTACTTTTTTTAGGTTTTTACGTCACTTTCGCAACAGCGCAAAATGTCACAATTATTAGTGACGCCAATTCACCCAGAGCAAAGTTTGGTGCCGAAAAACTATCAGAAACGCTTACTGCTAAAGGTTTCAAAATTACTTCTTCAAATAAAATCACTAAATCAAAAGACCAGTTGATTGTTATTGGAGAAAAAGGAACCGATTTCTGGAAACAAAACGCAAAAAGCGCTAAAATCGACGATAGTAAACTCATCAAAAAAGAAGGCTTTCAGATTCGTACGCAAAAAAATAGCATTTATATCGAAGGAACTGATGCTTCCGGAGCTTTATATGGCGCAATGGAATTGGCAGACCGAATTAAAACTTCGGGTAAAATTCCAACCGAAATGAACATTGAAGACAGTCCCGAAATGGTTTTAAGAGGCGCTTGCATTGGCATGCAAAAAACGACTTATCTTCCGGGCAGGGACGTTTATGAATATCCTTATACACCGGAAACTTTTCCATGGTTTTACGATAAAAAACTATGGACCAAGTACCTCGATATGATGGTCGATAACAGAATGAATTCCTTGTATTTATGGAACGGACATCCGTTTGCTTCACTGGTAAAACTCAAAGAGTATCCGTTTGCAATGGAAGTAAGTGAAGAAGATTTTAAAAAGAACGAAGAAATCTATAAATTCCTGACCGAAGAAGCCAATAAAAGAGGCATCTGGGTGATTCAGATGTTTTATAATATCATTGTTTCCAAACCTTTTGCAGAGCATTATAATATTAAAACACAGGATCGTTCCCGTCCAATTACGCCTTTACTTTCAGATTATACCAGAAAATCAATTGCGGCTTTTATAGAGAAATATCCAAATGTCGGACTACTGGTTTGTTTGGGCGAAGCCATAAACACCATCGATGATGATGTAGAATGGTTTACCAAAACGATTATACCGGGCGTTCAGGACGGTTTAAAAGCTTTGGGAAGAACAGACGAGCCGCCAATTATCTTGCGTTCGCATGATACAGACGGCCCTTTGGTCATGGAAAAATCACTTCCGTTGTATAAAAATCTGTACACAGAAAGTAAATACACCGGAGAATCTTTAACGACTTATACGCCAGGCGGTCCTTGGGGCGAAACGCACAAACAGTTAAGTGCTTTAAAATCAATTCATATTGAGAATGTACATATCCTGGCCAATTTAGAACCTTTTAGATACGGTTCTCCTGATTTTATCCAGAAAACGGTTAAGGCTATGCACAGTGTTCACGGAGCTAATGCGTTGCATTTATATCCTCAGGCATCCTATTGGGATTGGCCTTATTCAGCCGATAAAACCAAATCAGGCGAACGAATTCTCGAAATGGACCGTGACTGGATTTGGTACAAAGCCTGGGCAAGATATGCGTGGGACAGTAAAAGAGACAGAAAGGAAGAAATTAAATATTGGGATAATGATTTAGCGGCTAAATACGGAACTGATTTAGAAGCCGCGAATAACATCCAAAAAGCCTACGATGAAACCGGAGAAATTGCGCCAAAAACCTTAAGACGTTTTGGAATCACAGAAGGAAACCGTCAGACTTTATTGTTAGGAATGTTCGAAAGTCAATTGGTAAATCCATCGAAATGGCGTGTGTATCCGGGATTTCATGAATCGTGTGGACCTGCCGGAGAATTGCTTTTAGAATATGCTAAAAAAGAGTGGAATAAAGAACCGCATTCAGGCGAACTTCCAACTCAAATTATTGCAGAAATCACAGAACACGGTAGATTAGCCGTTGAAGCGATAGACAAAGCCGAACCAAAAGTAACGAAAGACAAAGAGGAATTTTTACGTCTTAAAAATGATATGCATGCTTATAAAGCTTTCGCGGATTTCTTTTCGGAGAAAGTAAAAGCAGCGTTATTGGTATTAAGATACAGCTACTCAAATGATATTTCAGATCTTGACAAAGCGCTGCCGCATTTAGAAAAAAGTATCGAATATTATGAATTATTGGTCGATCTTACAAAAGATACCTATTGGTATGCCAATAGTATGCAAACTGCACAACGTCGTATTCCGATTGGCGGAGACGACGGAAACAACAAAACATGGAAAGAACTTTTGCCCCATTACGAACGTGAACTGGTTAATTTTAAAAGAAACTTAGGCTTATTAAAATCATCAAAAGATGGTAAGATAGCAACCAAAGAAGGTAAACCATGGCAGACTGCCGAAGTCACTTTATTAAGTGAAAACAAAGGAACTTATGTAGTAAAAAATGGAACAAAAGTATATGGAACACCAATTTCCGAGCTTACAAAAGTAGCGCCGGAATTGCAAAACCTGAAAGGAATTGCATTCGATGAAACGTCTCAGAATGAGAACGGAACACAGCTGAAATTCAAAAATACTAAAGCCGTAAAACTGGTTGTAGGTTATTTCAATTCAGACCAGAAGAGATTTTTATTTCCGCCAAGTTTAGAGACAGATGCTGCAGGAAATGCACACGGTCAGGCCGAAGTGATCTTAGCAAGCGCCATGAATCTTAAGGAATTACCACGTGTAAATATTCATACGTATACTTTTCAGCCCGGAGAAAACAAGCTTGATTTGGGCAAAGGCAGAGTATTGATTTTAGGATTTATAGATGCCAGTCAAACCGTAACGCCACGTGATGTAGGTTATATCGATGCAGGAGAAAAAGGTGCAATAGACTGGTTGTTTTATTGATGTTTTGGGCGTTGCCTTCGGCCGGGCTATCCGCTATATCTTTTTATTTTTAAAGAAAAAATAAAAAGGATATCGCTTCTATCCCTAACGCAAATTCATTGTTAGCTTAGCCCTGACAGGTTTTTGAAACCTGCCAGGGCTAACTGAAAATACAAACACAATCTTGTCATCCCGAGGAACGAGGGATCACACCAGAAGCTTCACAAAGATTGGTAAGATTGCTGTGCAGAGCTACTTGTATGGTTTTATAAAAATATAGGATTTTAAAAAATATGAAGAAAATAGTTTTTTTTATTTTTTGTTTTTGCTCAGGTAGTTGCCTTGTTTGGAGTCAGGGCAATAGTTCAGCAAAATTTCGTCAGGAAATTTCGCTGAACTCCGCTTGGGCTACTATTGTTTTAGACCAGCTTCCAAAACAAGAAGAAGCCTTTGTCAGCGATCCAAAAATCGATGCACAATGGCAACATGTCAATGTACCGCACAATTGGGATCAGTATTACGGATTCAGAAGAACAAAACACGGCAATTTACACGGAACTGCCTGGTACCAAAAATCATTAAAACTAGATAAATCAGCTAAAGGGAAAAGACTTTTCCTGTATTTTGAAGGGGTAAGTTCCTATGCAACCGTTTGGGTAAATGGTAAAAAAGCCGGAGAACACAAAGGCGGCAGAACTACTTTTACAATAGACATAACCCAATTAGTGGTTTTAGGAAAAGAAAATAAAATTTTGGTAAAAGCAGCCCATCCCTCTTTTATTGCTGATTTACCGTGGGTTTGCGGAGGATGTTCCGGCGAATGGGGATTCTCTGAAGGCTCTCAGCCTATGGGGATTTTCAGACCGGTTTCTTTGGTCATTACCAATGAAGTCAGAATAGAACCTTTTGGCGTTCATATCTGGAATGATGCTGCCACTTCTAAAGAAAAAGCGATCCTTCATACCACAACCGAAATCAAAAATTACGGCAGTTCGAACCGAAATTTAACGATAGAAAATGTCCTTTTTGATAAAGACGGAAAAAAAGTAGTTTCGGTAAAAAGTGATATTGCCATTAATTCTGATGAAACAAAAGAAATAAACCAAACACTTCCTGAAATACCTCAGCCTAAATTATGGTCGCCATCAAATCCATATTTATATGAATTGGTTACGTCTGTTTATGAAAATGGGAAAAAAATAGATGAACTACAAACACCTTATGGAATTCGTTGGGTAAGCTGGCCAGTTAGCCGTGACGGAAAAGACAATCGGTTTTTTATCAACGATGAACCGTTATTCATCAACGGAACCTGCGAATACGAACATTTAATAGGGAACAGCCATTCGTTTTCAGACGAACAGATTCATTCCAGAATCGAGCAGATAAAAGCGGCTGGATTTAATGCTTTCAGAGAGGCACATCAACCCCATAATTTATTGTACCAGAAAGAACTGGACGAAATCGGAATTCTGTTTTGGAGTCAGTTTTCAGCACACATTTGGTATGATACTCCTGAATTCAAAGAGAACTTTAAAACCTTATTACGAGAATGGATCAAAGAACGCAGAAACAGTCCTTCAGTAGTCATGTGGGGATTGCAAAACGAAAGCACAATTCCAAAAGAATTTGCCGAGGAATGTACTAAAATCATCCGCGAAATGGATCCGATGTCAGCTTCGCAGCGTATTGTCACAACTTGTAACGGAGGAGAAGGAACAGACTGGAATGTTGTACAGAACTGGTCCGGAACCTACGGAGGAGATCCCTTAAAATATCATCTTGAAATGACTACCCAGTTATTAAACGGTGAATATGGCGCATGGCGTACAGCAGACTTACATACAGAAGGTGAATTTGATCAAAAAGGAATTCTTAGCGAAAACAGATTCTCCCAATTAATGGAAATTAAAGTCCGCGAAGCAGAGTCGGTAAAAGATAAAATTGCGGGACAATTCAATTGGCTTTTTGCTTCGCACGAAAATCCGGGACGCGTTCAGAACGGAGAAGGTTTTAGGGATATAGACAAAGTGGGACCGGTAAATTACAAAGGGCTTTTTACAATCTGGGGAGAACCTCAGGATGCGTATTATATGTACCGTGCTAATTATGTTTCGAACAAAACCAATCCAATGGTGTATATCGTTTCACATACCTGGCCAAGTCGTTGGGATTCGGTGGGAATTAAAAAAGGAATAGATGTTTATTCCAATTGTGATGAAGTCGAATTGTTCAACGACGTGAATAAAGTATCATTAGGCAGATTGAAAAATCCGGGCTTAGGTCAGCATTTTCAATGGAATAATGTCAACATTCAGTACAACGTTTTATATGCGGTTGGTTATGTAAATGGTGTAGCTGTAGCCAAAGATTATATTGTTTTGAATACACTGCCGAAAGCCCCCAATTTAAGTGCATTATATCCTGATCAAACGGATATTTTAGAACCCAAAAAAGGATATAATTATATTTACAGAGTAAACTGCGGCGGTTCAGAGCTGACAGACAGTTCCGGAAACATTTGGCTTACAGATACACATAAAAGTGGACAAAATACATGGGGTTCGTTATCCTGGACAGATAAATTCGAGAAACTTCCGGATTTTTATGCCAGTCAACGCAGTACTTTTGATCCCGTAAACGGTACAAAAGATGAGGCTTTATTTCAGAGTTTCAGATATGGGGTTGATAAACTGAGTTATGAATTTCCTGCACCGGACGGAGAATATTTAATAGAATTGTATTTTACAGAACCTTGGTACGGAACGGGCGGAGGTTTAGATTGCAAAGGCTGGCGTTTGTTTGATGTTGCGATCAATGACAATGTGGTTTTAAAAGATTTTGATATCTGGTCAGAAGCAGGACACGACAAAGCATTGAAGAAAACTTTTGTGGTGAAGAGCAAAAACGGAAAAATTACTATTTCGTTTCCAAATGTAAAAGCGGGACAGGCCATTATCTCTGCAATTGCGATTGCAACAAAAAACAAAAACGTAAAGCCGGCAAAGGAATCAGCAAAGAATATTCAAAATCTTGTTTTAGATTTTTATGATAAAAGTTATAATGGAGAAGCTTCGTGGCTCGATATCAATTCAAAACAATATTCAGATTCAGATATTGTTTTCACTCAGTTACCGTCAGAAGTTTTTGGAGCTGATTATTTGCAGTTTTCATCCCAATCTAAAATTAAAGGTTCTTTCAATGTCAAAGAAGATTCTGATGTATACCTGTTAATTGACAAGAAAAATAAAACACAATTTGCATGGCTATCCAATTATAAAAAATCAGAAGAAATTGTAAAGAATAGTAACAATGTTGAGTTCAGTATTTTTTCTAAAAAAGTAAAAAAAGGAGAAAAAATTTCGTTTGATAATGGAATAGTTTTGAGTTCAATTATCGTAGTTCCAAATTACGATATGGGCGAAAAAGACGATTCAAGACCTGTAGTTGTGATTGAAGCAGAAAACGCGAAAGTAACCGGAACCGGAATTGAAAAAGGAAATTTCAAAAAAGCGGATTATATTGAGTTCACAAAAAAGACCAATAACAGCATTGAGTTTGAAGTAAAACCCGGAGTTGCCGGAATTTATTTAATGCGTTTCCGTTTTATGAACCGAAATGAAACGCCATTAAAAGTAAAATTCAAAATGGAAGATGCTTACGGAATTTTGATGCGAAATGATACCATTGAGTTTTTTCCTTCACCGGAAAAATGGAAGGTGTTGAATACAACTTCGGGAGGATATATTAATGCAGGAACGTATAAAATCACTTTGGAAGGAGAGGATTTGAAAGGATTGATGCTGGATAATTTCGAGTTTCAATAGGTTTTTTTCAGGTTCAAAGAGGCAAAGGTTCAAAGAGGCAAAGGTTCAAAGAGGCAAAGGTTCAAAGGTACAAAGGTATAAAGGTGCACAGGAACAAAGGTTCAAAGGTACAAAGTTGGATGGCTGGTAATTAAGGTTTAGTTTGTCAGGCTGAACGGAGTCGAAGCCCCGTAAAGGGAGGTTCGCGTTATTTTTGTCATCCCGAGGAACGAGGGATCACACTAGAAATTCCATACAGAATGTTGCCAATCTTTGTCGAGTTACGTGTGTGATTTCTCCTTACGTCGAAATGACAAACTGGGTGGTAAGGTTTACTCGGAGGCTTT
>NZ_JBIPCR010000034.1:0-17984 GCF_044007335.1 Flavobacterium sp. FlaQc-48
GTGTTCAGGTAGCGAGAGGCTATTTGAACAAGGAAGAACTAACTAAAGAGAAGTTTATAGTAAGTCCATTTAAGGAAGGTGAACGAATTTATAAGACAGGCGATTTAGCGCGTTGGCTGCCGGATGGTAATATAGAATATATCGGCAGGAAAGATGATCAGGTTAAGATCCGCGGTTATCGCATCGAGCTGGGCGAGATTGAGAATGTCTTATCATCTTTACCGGGAGTAACACAATGTTGTGTACTGGCTAAGGAAGATACAGTTGGCAGTAAGCGTCTGGTTGGTTATGTTGTACCTGAAGGTGATTTCGATAAAGAAGTATTACAAAAACAATTAAAACTAAGCCTGCCTGAGTATATGGTTCCCCAATTATGGGTGACTTTAGATACGATGCCATTAACTTCTAATGGAAAGCTGGATAAGAAATCATTGCCGCATCCGGATGGTTCTGAGCTTTCAAGTAAAGAATATGTAGCACCACGTAACGAAACAGAAGCACAATTAGTAGAAATCTGGCAGAATCTCTTAGGAGTAGAACGAGTAGGAATTCATGATGATTTCTTCGAATTGGGTGGTCATAGTTTATTGGCTACGCGTTTAGTTTCCATGATTCGTCAGGATTTGATAATAGAGGTTTCTATCCGTGAAGTATTTGAACATACAACAATTGTAGCGTTAGCATCTCTTATTGAATTTTTTGAACAGGATTTTAATGATGATAAGGAAGATAAAGAAAACTACAATATAACTATTGAAATATAATTTTTAAACATGAATGTAGAAGTTTTAAGTATTTTAAAAGAAGCTTATAATAAAAAAGTAAAAATAGGAGTAAATGAGGGCAGCTTAACAATTAAATCAGCAGCTACTATTGACGCCGATTTATTACAAAAAATAAAAGATAATAAAATTCATATAGTCGAATATATTGAGGGACGTCAAGTAAAAAACAGAAAAAATACTTTATCAAAAGTTACTCGTTACAATCGAGATTCCATCAAACAGATTCCTTTATCGTTTAGTCAGGAACGACTATGGTTTCTGGATCAGTTACAAGGTAGTACAGAATATCACATCCCTAGTGTTCTTCGTTTAGAAGGAGCATTAGAGGTATCGATACTGGAACAAACCTTACGGGAAATTGTTTCCCGTCATGAGGTTTTGCGCAGTATGCTTCTATCAGAAGATGGAATCGGTTATCAGGAAATTATCAGCGCGGAAAGCTGGTCATTAGATCAATTGGAAATAGAAAATGCATCAATGCTCGAAAGCACTCTGCAAGATTATCTGATGCGCCCTTTTGATTTATCGAAAGATTACAAGTTACGATCTTGTTTGTATGGTCTGGGGAACAATCAGTATGTTCTGGCAATTGTGTTTCATCATATTGCCAGTGATGGCTGGTCAGAGGGAATCCTGACCAATGAGTTTATGGAATTGTACAGTGCTCTGCAGTCTGGTCGTCCGGCAGTTTTACCGGAGCTTAGTTTACAATACGCAGATTATGCCATTTGGCAGCGCAAGTACTTAGAAGGTGCTGTTTTAGAAGATCAGTTATCCTATTGGGAAACAAAATTAAGTGGTGTAAGCACCTTGTCTTTACCAACGGATTATGTTCGTCCTTCTGTGCAGAGCAATGCAGGAGCTAGTGTTTCTTTAGAATTAGAAAAAGAGCTGAGTAACTCATTAAGTTCTATATGTCAAAAAGAAGGTGTTACGCTGTTTATGTTATTGTTATCAGCTTTTAAGATTTTATTATCTCGTTACAGCGGACAGGACGATATTTGTGTAGGAACACCAATTGCGAATCGTACCCAATCGGAATTAGAAGGAATGATTGGCTTTTTTGTCAATACTTTAGCACTTCGCAGTGATTTAAGCGGCGATCCTAGTTTTAAGGAATTATTGTCAAGAGTAAAGCAGACAACCTTGGAAGGTTATGACCATCAGCTAACACCTTTTGAAAAAGTAGTAGATCGTGTGATTACGACCCGTGATATGAGTATGACACCATTGTTTCAGGTGTTATTTGTATTACAGAACGCATCTAATATATCTGGAGAAGATAGGGAAACCTTAGAAGGTGTTACGTTATCAGGATATGAGTTTGATACGGTTACTTCTAAATTTGATTTAGTATTAAATGCTTCTGAAAGTGGTGATCATATTTCATTCAATATAGTATATTGTACCGCTTTATTTGATAAAGCAACAATAGATCGAATGCTGGTGCATTATCAAGAGCTGCTGGTTAGTATTGTAAGCAATATCACCCAACCGATAAGCAATTTATCTATACTTACAACAAAAGAAGAGTATCAATTATTATATGAATTTAATGATACAAATGTTACATATCCCAAAGATAAGACGCTAATAGATTTATTTACCGAACAGGTTAGACAAACACCAGATGCTATAGCAGTAGTTTATGAAGACGGGAAAATAAATTATAAGGAGTTGGATCAACGCTCAAACCAATTGGCACACTATTTATTATCTATTAATGGTATAAGTGGAGTTAGCCAAATTGGAGTAGTTTTAGATCGCAGTGATTGGATAATTGTTTCATTTTTAGCAATATTAAAAATAGGAGCAACTTATGTTCCAATAGATCCTAACCATCCCGAAGAAAGAAAAGAATATATAAAGAAAGATAGTAACTGTTCTGTCATCGTAGATGATTTATTACTGGAAATATTCAAAAAGGATCGTTCTAAATATTCTAATGATTTACCTAAAATTGTTGTTGGACCTACTGATTTAGCATATATAATTTATACATCAGGTAGTACTGGGAAACCGAAAGGGGTAATGATTGAACATAGAAGTATCGTAAATACAATACTATCTCAAATTTCTGCTTTTTCAATTACCAATAAAGATACCTGTCTACAATTTGCAAGTATTTCATTCGATGCCTCTATTTGGGAGATTTGTATTTCCCTTTTGAGTGGTAGTCGTTTATGTATCATAAAAGAAGAAGCAAAATCAGACATTGTCTTTTTTAGAAACTTTATAGCAAATAATGCAATTACTTTTGCAACATTACCACCAGCATTTTTACAATTATTGTCGGTTGAAGATATAAAAAGTATTACCACTCTAGTTACTGCGGGAGAGTCAATACCTTTAGAATTAGCGAAGACATTTTCTCAGCATTACAATTACGTTAATGCCTATGGTCCTACAGAAGCAAGTATTTGTTCTACAACTTTCCAAGGAGATATAAAAGATATTGTATCAATTGGAAAACCTATTGACAATACTCAGGTGTATGTTATGAATGAGGAACATAATCTTTTGCCTGTTGGAGTAATTGGTGAGTTATGTGTTGGAGGAGCAGGAGTAGCACGAGGTTATTTAAATCTTGAACAATTAACCCAGGAAAAGTTTATAAACAATCCTTTTATAGAAGGAGGCCGAATTTATAAAACAGGAGATTTAGCTCGCTGGTTACCAGATGGTAATCTTGAGTATCTAGGTAGAAAAGATGATCAGGTCAAGATTCGAGGATACCGTATTGAATTAGGAGAAATTGAAAATATATTATCAGCATTATCAGGGGTTAGACAGTGTTGTGTTTTGGCCAAAGAAGATGTAAATAATACTAAGCGTCTGGTAGGTTATGTGGTTATGGAAGGTGTATTAGATAAAGAAGTGCTGCAAGAACAATTAAAGCTGCATTTGCCTGAATATATGATTCCTATGATTTGGGTATCATTAGAAAAGATGCCAATAACCAGTAATGGAAAATTAGATAAAAAGTCATTACCGGATCCAGAGAACTCAGAGTTGTCAACCAGTAAATATATTGCTCCTCGTAACGAAACAGAGAATCAATTAGTAACTATCTGGCAAGGATTATTGGGTATAGAAAATATAGGAATCCATGATAATTTCTTTGAGCTTGGGGGACATAGTTTATTAGTTGTTCAATTAATATCCCGCTTGCAAGCGCTGGATTTTCATATAAAAGTAAAAGATATTTTTGCTGGTCCTACGATAGCTTCCATTAGTGATAAGTTATCTTTCACATCTTTAGTTTATAGTGTTCCAGCTAATGGAATTAAAATTACAAGTGACCGCATTATTCCATCAATGGTGCCATTATTAGTTGATTTTAATCAAAATGATTTAGATAAAATAGTGACAATGGTTCCGGGTGGTGTTTCAAATATTGAAGACATATATCCATTATCTCCCTTACAAGCAGGAATTCATTTTCATAATTTAATGAGCAATCCTGCCCAGGGAGACCTCTACATTGTTCCAACTTTGCTTTCATTTTCTGATTCAGCAAAGCGAGTAGCTTTTATCGAGGCATTACAATTTGTAGTGAACCGTCATGATGTTTTACGTACTTGTTTTTTAAGTGATGGTTTACCTAATGCTGTTCAAGTAGTATTGCGAGAAGCAAAATTAGCATTAGATGATTTAGACTTAGAGGAATCCAAAGCTATTTTACCACAATTGGAATTGCTTATAGCTTCTGGTAGTCATTGGATGGACATTTCAAAAGCTCCACTATTAGAATTGAAATCGGCTGATGATCCAATTAATGGATGTTATTACTTAATAATATATCAACATCATTTAATAATGGATCATGTTGGTTTGGAGGTTATTACAGAAGAAATAATGTTGTGTCTATCAGGAGAAGGAACAAATCTTCCAACGCCTGTTTTATACCGGGATTTTATTGGTCACACATTACATGCACAATCAATCAATGACGGGGAATCTTATTTTAAATCTTTATTTGAAGGAATAGAAGAACCAACCTATCCATTTAATCTATCCAATGTTTTAGGTGATGGTACAGGTATCGAAGAGTCTGTTAGTATGCTCTCTCAAGATATAAGTGCATCATTGCGTAATACCTGTATTAAACTTAGTATGAGTCCTGCAGTATTATTTCATGCTGCTTTTGGTTTAGTTATAGCTAGATGCAGTAATAAAGAGTATGCTGTTTTTGGCTCCTTATTTTCAGGGCGTTTGCAAGGTTCTATTGGGGCTGCTGATTCTTTAGGTTTATTTATTAATACACTTCCGGTTGCGTTGAAATTAAAAGGAAGTGTCAAAGAATATTTGCAGGAAGTCAAGTTAAGATTAGAAGAATTATTATCCTACGAACAAACACCTTTATCTGATATTCATCATTGGAGTAATATCTCCAATGAGACGGCTTTATTTAGTGCTTTATTAAACTATCGTCATTCCTCATTATCTTCATCTGAAGAAAATAATGCTAGAGATATTGATTTAGGTATAACGCTTATTGGAAGTCATGAACGAACAAATTATCCATTTAATTTAAGTATAGATGATTTTGGTGTTGATTTTGGATTAAAAGTATTAGTAGATGAAAGTCTAAGTGCTGATCGCATACTTGCATATATGGAGCAAGCATTAATTCAGCTCATAGAAGGAGTAACAAGTGAAGAAGAAGTAAATGTTGATGCTTTAAATATATTACAAAGAGAAGAAAAACATCAACTATTAGATGTTTTTAATAATACACAAATATCCTACCCTTTAAATAAGTCACTAATACATTTATTTGAAGAACAAGTTGAGCGTACTCCTGATGCTATAGCTATAGTTTATAGAGAAAAAGAATTAAGTTATAGCGCATTAAGTAAATGCTCAAATCAATTGGCACATTACTTATTATCTAATATTAAAAGTAATGTAGGTAATTTGATTGGAGTAACTTTAGATCGTAGTGATTGGTCAATTATTTCGTTTTTAGCAATATTAAAAACGGGTTCGGCTTATGTGCCAATAGATCCTAATTATCCCGAAGAAAGAAAAGAATATATTAAAAAAGATAGTAACTGTAGTATTATCATAGATACGTTATTCTTAGATTCATTCAAAGAAGACATTTCTAAATATCCTGATAGTTTACCTGAAATAGTTCTAAAAGCAGATGATTTAGCATATGTTATTTACACATCAGGAACAACAGGAAAGCCCAAAGGAGTGATGGTGGAGCATAGTTCAGTTATAAATTTATGCTTTAACATAATCAATACTTTTGAGATCAATCAATTCACGATATGCTCTCAGCTAATTTCTGTATCATTTGATGCGTCAGTTTCTGAAATCTATCCATCTTTAATTTCAGGAAGCAGTTTACATATAATTGATGATGAGATTAAAAATGGAGCTACACTTGTCGATTATATTAAAATTAATGCAATAAACCATCTAACAATACCTTCAGATCTATTTGGACAGTTGGTATGGGAAGAATTACCAGCTTTGAAAAGCGTTCATATTGGAGGTGGAGTTTCATCATACAATACGCTAAAGGAATGGAGTAATACACAACTATTAGTCAATGGATATGGGCCTACAGAGTGTACTGTATGTGCTACAATGCATGATTTTAAAGATGGAGATTTAAATACTAATATAGGTAAACCTCTAAATAATACGAATATTTATATTCTTGATCCTTCGAATATTTTATTGCCGATAGGTGTAATAGGAGAGTTATATATTGGTGGAGTTCAGGTAGCCCGAGGTTATTTGAATCAAGAAGAATTAACTCAAGAAAAGTTTATAGCGAATCCTTTTAATGAAGGTGAACGAATTTATAAGACAGGCGATTTAGCCCGTTGGCTGCCGGATGGCAATATTGAGTTTATTGGCAGGAAAGACGATCAGGTTAAAATTCGCGGTTATCGAATTGAGTTGGGGGAGATCGAGAATGTATTATCTTCTTTACCGGGAGTAACACAGTGTTGTGTACTGGCTAAGGAGGATGCAGGCGGCAGTAAACGTCTGGTTGGTTATGTGGTTTTGGAAGGCGCATTAGACAAAAGGAGATTACAAGAACAATTGAAATCAACTCTGCCAGAGTATATGGTTCCTATGCTTTGGATAGAGTTAGAGAAATTCCCTTTAACTTCTAATGGAAAGCTGGATAAAAACGCATTGCCGGATCCTGATAGTTCAGACTTATCCAGTAAAGAATATGTAGCATCACGCAACGAAACAGAAAGACAATTAGCCGAAATCTGGCAGAATTTGTTAGGATTAGAACAAGTAGGAATTCATGATAATTTCTTCGAATTGGGAGGTCATAGTTTACTGGCGACTCGTTTAGTTTCCGTGATTCGAAAGGATTTGATGATAGAAGTTTCTATCCGTGAAGTATTTGAACATACTACAATTTCTGAATTAGGGACTCATATATTAAAACAGTCAGCAGGAGTTTTATTACCGGGAATTGTTGTAGAGGAGCGTCCGACTCGTATTCCTTTATCGTTTAGTCAGGAGCGACTATGGTTTTTGGATGCCTTGCAAGGCAGTACCGAATATCACATTCCTATAGTTCTTAGTTTAGAAGGAGCCTTAGAGGTATCGATACTGGAACAAACCCTACAAGAGATTGTTTCGCGCCATGAGGTTTTACGCAGTATGCTTTTATCAGAAGACGGAATCGGTTATCAGGAAATTATCAGCGCCGAGGGCTGGTCATTGGATAGCGCCATTGTATCGGATGAGTTATTATTAGAAAATAATATAGCTGGCTATGTGAATAAACCTTTTGATTTATCAAAAGATTACAAGCTGCGAGCGTGTTTGTATACGTTAGGGAATGAGGAGTATGTTCTGGCTTGTGTTTTCCATCATATTGCCAGTGATGGCTGGTCGGGTGGAATCCTGACCAATGAGTTTATGGAATTGTATAACGCTTTCAAATCAAATAAAACTCCTGATTTACCGGAGCTTAGCTTACAATACGCAGATTATGCCATCTGGCAGCGTAAGTATTTAGAAGGCGAGGTTTTGGAGAATCAGTTATCCTATTGGGAAGCAAAATTAAAAGGTGTAAGCACCTTGTCATTACCAACGGATTATGTTCGCCCTGTTGTGCAAAGCAATGAAGGCGCCAGTGTTTCTTTAGAATTAGGAAAAGAGTTGAGAGACTCATTAAGTTCTATCTGTCAACAAGAAGGCGTAACATTGTTTATGCTAATGTTATCCGCCTTTAAGGTACTGTTATACCGATATAGCGGACAAGACGATATTTGTGTAGGAACACCAATTGCGAATCGAACGCAATCAGAATTAGAAGGCATGATAGGCTTTTTTGTAAACATGCTGGCACTTCGAAGTGATTTAAGCGGTGACCCTAGTTTCAAGGAATTATTGTCAAGAGTGAAGCAGACGACTTTAAAGGGGTATGACCATCAGTTAACACCATTTGAAAAAGTAGTAGATCGGGTGATTACGAGCCGTGATATGAGTATGACACCTTTGTTTCAGGTATTGTTTTCCTTACAGAATAATGAAGAAAGTAAAGATGCAGCTTTAGAAGGCGTGACCTTATCATCGTATGATACCCAAGTGGAAAGTTCACAATTTGATTTAACACTTAATGTATCAGAAAGTAACAATGGCATTTCATTAGGAATAAATTATTGCACAGCTTTATTTGATAAAGCTACGATCGACCGTATGCTGCTGCATTATCAGGAGCTGTTGGTTAGTATTGCAGGCAATATCATCCAACCAATAAGCAGTCTGTCCCTGCTTACTTCGCAAGAGGCGAATCAATTATTATATGAATTTAATGATACTGATGTTGCGTATGCAAAAGAAAAGACCGTCGTTGATTTATTTGCAGAACAGGTAAAAAAGACCCCAAATGCTATCGCAGTTGTTTATGGAAATGAAGAATTAAGTTATAAGGAATTAGATGAGAAATCGACTCAGCTGGCGCTTTATTTACAGAAGCACTATGATTTGAGTTCCAATGATATTGTAGGTTTAATGTTAGATCGAAGTATCTGGTCTATTATTTCAATACTTGGAATTTTAAAAGCCGGTGCTTGTTATCTTCCTATAGATAAAGAGTATCCTGAGAATCGTAAATCCTTTGTTGTCAATGATGCTCATATAAAATTACTGATCATAGAGTCGGAAAGCTTATTTGATGTGATAGAATATGCAGTTCCTGTTTTTTCTATCGACGTAGAATTTGAGAGTGTATCAAACCAGGCTTCCTCATTCCCGGCTTTAAAAACCAATGCTGTCCAATCTTCGGATTTGGCATATGTAATTTATACCTCAGGAAGTACAGGTAATCCAAAAGGAGTAATGATAGAACATGGTAGTTTGGTCAACTACTTATTGTATGGTATATCACATTATGGAGAAGGAGATACTAGTCAGAGTTTCCCACTATTTAGTTCCTTATCATTTGATTTAACACAGACCAGTATCTATCTGACCCTTTTAACAGGAGGCCAATTGCATATTTACAAGGATAACGATGTTAGTTCGGTATTGAAGGCTATTGTTTTAAATGATGCAGTGACGTCGATAAAATTAACACCATCACATTTGTCATTTTTCAGGGATTTAGGTCATTCTCAATTAAAAAGATTCATTATCGGGGGAGAACAATTAACCCATTGGGATCTGTCTAATTTAGGAGAATTAGATCCATGGGTTAAATTATTTAACGAATATGGTCCTACCGAGTCTACCATTGGCTGTACGGTATTGGATGTTACAAAGTATCAATCCTTAGCTCGTATTGATATAGGTCGTCCTATAGCCAATACTAGTATCTATATCGTAAACGATAGATTAGAGTTATTGCCAATAGGAGTAATCGGTGAATTGTGTGTAGGAGGTGTTCAGGTAGCGAGAGGTTATTTGAACCGGGAAGAATTAACAAATGAGAAGTTTCTAGTAAGTCCATTTAAGGAAGGTGAACGAATTTATAAGACAGGCGATTTAGCGCGTTGGCTGCCGGATGGTAATATAGAATATATCGGCAGAAAAGACGATCAGGTTAAAATCCGTGGCTATCGCATCGAGCTGGGCGAGATCGAAAACGTCTTGTCATCTTTAGATGGAGTCACACAGTGTTGTGTACTGGCTAAGGAAGATACAGTTGGCAGTAAGCGTCTGGTTGGTTATGTGGTTTTGGAAGAGGCATTAGACAAAGAGAGATTACAGGAACAATTAAAACAAAGCCTGCCTGAGTATTTGGTTCCCCAATTATGGGTTTCATTAAATGCGATGCCATTAACTTCTAATGGAAAGCTGGATAAGAAATCATTACCGGATCCGGATGGTTCCGAGCTTTCAAGTAAAGAATATGTAGCACCGCGTAATGAAACAGAAAGACAATTAGCAGTAATCTGGCAGAATCTCTTAGGCGTAGGACAAGTAGGAATTCATGATGATTTCTTCGAATTGGGTGGTCATAGTTTATTGGCCACGCGTTTAGTTTCCATGATCCGAAAAGAACTGTCCAAAGAGATTGAAATTGCTGATATTTTCGCCTATACCACGATTTCAAGCTTAGGGACTCATATATCAGTACAGTCAGAAGGGGTTTTATTACCAAGTATTGTAATAGAAAATCGTCCGGCTCGTATTCCTTTATCGTTTAGTCAGGAACGACTATGGTTTTTGGATCAGTTACAAGGCAGTACCGAATATCACATTCCTATAGTTCTTGGTTTAGAAGGAGCATTAGAGGTATCGATACTGGAACAAACGCTACAGGAGATTGTTTCGCGTCATGAGGTTTTGCGCAGTATGCTTCTATCAGAAGACGGAATCGGTTATCAGGAAATTAT
This sequence comes from Flavobacterium sp. FlaQc-48, assembly GCF_044007335.1. Taxonomy (NCBI): domain Bacteria; kingdom Pseudomonadati; phylum Bacteroidota; class Flavobacteriia; order Flavobacteriales; family Flavobacteriaceae; genus Flavobacterium; species Flavobacterium sp. FlaQc-48. The sequence goes on from NZ_JBIPCR010000034.1 coordinate 10,622, forward strand.
CAGCGCCGAGGGCTGGTCATTGGATCAGGCAATTGTATCGGATGAGTTATCATTAGAAAACAATATAGCAGACTATGTAAATAAACCTTTTGATTTATCGAAAGATTACAAGCTTCGAGCGTGTCTGTATACATTAGGGAATGAGAAGTATGTTCTGGCTTGTGTTTTCCATCATATTGCCAGTGATGGCTGGTCGGGTGGAATCCTGACCAATGAGTTTATGGAATTGTACAGTGCCTTCCAATCAAATGAAACTCCTGATTTGCCGGAGCTTAGCTTACAATATGCAGATTATGCTATCTGGCAGCGCAAGTATTTAGAAGGCGAGGTTTTAGAGAATCAGTTATCCTATTGGGAAGCAAAATTAAGTGGAGTAAGCACTTTGTCCTTACCAACGGATTATGTTCGTCCTTCTGTGCAGAGCAATGAAGGCGCCAGTGTTTCTTTAGAGTTAGGAAAAGAGCTGAGAGACTCATTAAGTTCGATATGCCAACAAGAAGGTGTTACCCTTTTTATGTTATTGTTATCCGCCTTTAAGGTATTGTTATCCCGCTACAGCGGACAGGACGATATTTGTGTAGGAACACCAATTGCGAATAGAACACAATCGGAGTTAGAAGGAATGATAGGCTTTTTTGTCAATACTTTGGCACTTCGCAGTGATTTAAGCGGTGACCTGAGTTTTAGAGATTTGTTGTCAAGAGTAAAACAGACAACTCTGGAGGGTTATGACCATCAGTTAACACCATTTGAAAAGGTTGTAGATCGGGTGATTACAACCCGTGATATGAGTATGACGCCATTGTTTCAAGTGATGTTTGATTTTCAAAATATAGAATCAAACTCTGGCGAAGTTGTAGAACAAGAAGTCGCTATAAAAGGAGTTAGCTTGTCAAATTATGCTTTAGATATGGTTACAGCTCAATTTGATTTAACATTTAGTGTATCAGAGAGTAACCATGGTATTTCATTAGGAATAAATTATTGCACCGCTTTATTTGATAAAGCAACAATAGACCGAATGCTGCTGCATTATCAGGAGTTGTTGGTTAGTATTGTAAGCAATATCATGCAGCCTATAAGCAGTTTAGCGATGCTTACCCAAGAAGAATCACATCAATTATTGGATGTTTTCAATAACACTGATGTTGCCTATCCATTAGATAAGACTATAGTAGATTTATTTGAAGAGCAGGCTAAACAAACCCCAGATGCTATCGCAGTTGTTTATGAAGATAAAGAACTAACTTATAAAGAATTAGATCAGCGCTCGAATCAGTTGGGGCATTATTTACGCGAACAGGGTGTACAGCCGGATGATCTTGTGGCTATTTGTCTGGAGCGAAGTTTAGAGATGCTAATAGGTATTCTGGGGATATTAAAATCAGGAGGAGCTTATGTTCCAATCAAACCAGATTATCCAACTACTCGTATCTCTTATATTGTTCGGGATATTGGATGTAGTTTGTTGCTTACTGATAGCTCTGCAAAGGATGTTTTGAATTCTTTATTATTAGATGTCACTACGATAGTATTAGAAGGTTCTTCTGCTGTATATAATAACTATTCAGTTGGTTCATTAGATTTATCTTACTCCCCTAATTCTTTGAGTTATGTAATTTATACCTCAGGTAGTACTGGAGTTCCTAAAGGAGCAATGATTGATCATTGTGGTTTATTAAATCACCTTTTGGTAATGGTAGATGAGTTAAATATGGATAGTAATAGTGTTGTAGCTTTTACAGCACCATTCACTTTTGATATTTCGGTATGGCAATTATTAAGTGGTTTGTTATGTGGAGCTCGTATAGCTATTTATAATGAACGCATGATTTTGGATACCTATGATTTTCAAGAAGCTTTATCAACATATCAAGTTACGCATCTTCAATTGGTTCCTTCGTATTTGTTAAGTTTATTAGAAACAGGTTCAAGAAAAGGCTTAGAAGATTTACATTATTTTTTAATTACCGGAGAGGCAGCTACGGCATCGTTATTACGATCATGGTTTTCTTTATACCCTTCTATTCCTGTAGTAAATGCCTATGGTCCGGCAGAAGCATCCGATGATGTGAGTCTTCATATTATGAAAGAATCCCCAAAAAGTGTTGTTGTTCCTGTTGGGAAACCAGTAGCCAATATGTCTTTGTATGTAGTGGATGTCTTTGGTAATTTGTGTCCAATAGGTATAGTAGGAGAGTTATGGGTTAGTGGAGTAGGTGTAGGCCGTGGTTATTTAAACCAACCTGAACTTACATCTGAAAAATTTATAAAGAACCCATTTAAAGAAGGTGAACGAGTATATAAGACAGGCGATTTAGCCCGTTGGTTACCAGATGGTATTATAGAATATATCGGTAGAAAAGATGATCAGGTCAAAATCCGTGGCTATCGAATAGAGCTTGGCGAGATCGAAAATATATTATCTTCTTTACCTGGAGTAACACAATGTTGTGTACTGGCTAAAGAAGATACAAGCGGCAGCAAGCGTCTGGTTGGTTATATTGTATTTGAAGGTGATTTCGATAAAGAAGTATTACAAAACCAATTAAAGCTAAGCTTGCCGGAGTATATGGTTCCCCAATTATGGGTAACTTTAGAAGAAATGCCATTAACTTCTAATGGAAAGCTGGATAAGAAGTCATTACCGGATCCGGATAGTTCAGAATTATCGAGCAAAGAATATGTAGCACCACGCAATGAAACAGAAATGCAGTTAGCAGTAATCTGGCAGAATTTGTTAGGAGTAGAACGAGTAGGAATTCATGATAATTTCTTCGAATTGGGAGGTCATAGTCTACTGGCTACACGTTTAGTTTCAATGATTAGAAAGGAGTTACATATAGAAGTTTTTATTCGCGAAGTATTTGAACATACCACGATTTGTGAATTAGGAACTCAAATATCAAAACAGTCAGAAGGGGTTTTACTGCCAGGTATTACTGCAGAGGAGCGTCCGGCTCTTATCCCTTTATCGTTTAGTCAGGAACGACTATGGTTTTTGGATGCATTGCAAGGCAGTACCGAATATCACATTCCTATAGTTCTTAGTTTAGAAGGAGCATTAGAGGTATCGATATTGCAACAAACCTTATATGAGATTGTCTCGCGTCATGAGGTTTTACGCACTATGCTTTTATCAGAAGACGGAATCGGTTATCAGGAGATTATCAGCGCTGAGAACTGGTTATTGGATCAGGCAATTGTATCGGATGAATTATTATTAGAAAATAATATAGCAGACTATGTGAATATACCTTTTGATTTATCGAAAGATTACAAGCTGCGAGCGTGTTTGTATACATTAGGGAATCAGAAGTATGTTCTGGCTTGTGTTTTTCATCATATTGCCAGTGACGGCTGGTCAGAAGGAATCCTGACCAATGAGTTTATGGAATTGTACAGTGCCTTCCAATCAAACAAAACTCCTGATTTGCCGGAGCTTAGTTTACAATATGCAGATTATGCCATTTGGCAGCGCAAGTATTTAGAAGGCGAGGTTTTGGAGAATCAGTTATCCTATTGGGAAGAAAAATTAAAAGGAGTGAGCACCTTGTCATTACCGACGGATTATGTTCGTCCTTCTGTGCAAAGCAATGAAGGAGCTGATGTTTCTTTAGAATTAGACCATAACTTGAGAAATTCATTAAATTCTATATGCAAAGAAGAAGGTGTGACGCTGTTTATGTTATTGCTATCAGCCTTTAAGGTATTGTTATCCCAATATAGCGGACAAGACGATATTTGCGTAGGAACACCAATTGCGAATAGAACGCAATCAGAGTTAGAAGGAATGATTGGCTTTTTTGTAAACATGCTGGCACTTCGCTCTGATTTAAGCGGTGACCTGAGTTTTAGAGATTTATTGTCAAGAGTAAAGCAGACCACTTTAGAAGGTTATGACCATCAGTTAACACCATTTGAAAAGGTAGTAGATCGTGTGATTACGACCCGTGATATGAATGTGACCCCATTATTTCAGGTTTTATTTTCATTACAAAATGAGGGTGATAGTTTTGAAGAAAAAGAAAGAGGTTTAAATGCTATTACTATTTCCGGATACGAGTTGGATACCGTTACTTCTAAGTTTGATTTAGCATTTAGTGTATCAGAGAGTAGCAATGGCATTTCATTAGGAATAAATTATTGTACAGCTTTATTTGATAAAGCAACAATAGACCGAATGCTGCTGCATTATCAGGAGCTGTTGATTAGTATTGTAAACAATATCTCGCAGCCGATAAGCAGTTTATCGATGCTCACCCAAGAAGAATCACACCAATTATTGGATGTATTCAATACTACGGATGTTGCCTATCCATTAGATAAGACGGTAGTAGATTTGTTCACCGAACAGGTTAAACGAACACCAAATGCTGTTGCAGTTGTTTATGAAGACGAAGAATTAACTTATAAAGAATTAGATCAACGTTCCAATCAGTTAGCTCATTATTTATTGTCTAATAAAAATATTAACGCAGATACTCTAATAGGAGTAGTTCTGGATCGCAGTGAATGGTTAATTATTTCGTTTCTTGCTATATTGAAAACAGGTGCAGCTTACGTACCAATTGACCCAAATTTCCCAGAAGAAAGAAAAACATATATAAAGGAAGATAGTAATTGTGGTATTATTGTAGATACTCTATTATTGGAAGCATTCAAAAAAGAGAGCTCTTCATATTCTGATGATTTACCTGAAATACATACAAGCCCTGATAATTTGGCATATGTTATTTATACTTCAGGTAGTACTGGTAAACCTAAAGGGGTTATGATTGAGCATAGAAACTTGGTTCATTTATGTTTTTGGCATCAATCTGCATATTCAGTAACTTCTCAAAGTAGAGGTACTCTGTTCTCAGGGGTTGGTTTTGATGCTAGTGTTTGGGAAATATATCCATACTTGCTTTCCGGAGCCAGCTTATATCCTATTTCAGAAAAATTCCATTACGATTTGGATAAATTTTCAAATTTTTTAATCGAGCATGCTATTACACATACTTACATGCCTACATTATTGTGTGAAAGTTTTATAGATAAAGAAATCTCTTTACCAAACATTATTGTTTTAACAGGAGGTGATGTGTTACACTTAAATAAACCAAGTGATATTAGGATTTATAATAATTATGGGCCAACAGAAACTACAGTAGTTGCTACTAATTATAAAGTATTAAATACTCCAACTCCAATGGTTAAGATTCCTATTGGTAAGCCTATTGATAATACTCAGGTTTACATTATGAATGAAGGACAGAATCTTTTACCTATTGGAGTTGTTGGAGAATTGTGTATTGGTGGATTGGGCGTAGCCAGAGGCTATTTAAACAAGGAAGAATTAACTAATGATAAGTTTATAGTAAATCCATTTAAAGAAGGCAAACGAATTTATAAGACAGGCGATTTAGCCCGTTGGTTACCCGATGGAAATATAGAATATATTGGCAGAAAAGACGATCAGGTTAAAATCCGTGGCTATCGAATCGAGTTGGGAGAGATTGAGAATGTATTGTCTTCTTTACCGGGAGTAACACAGTGTTGTGTATTGGCTAAGGAAGATACACATGGAACTAAACGCTTGGTAGGTTATGTTGTACCTGAGGGTGGTTTCGATAAAGAAGTATTACAAAACCAATTAAAACTAAGTTTACCCGAGTATATGGTTCCCCAATTATGGGTAACTTTAGAAGTGATGCCATTAACCAGTAATGGAAAGCTGGATAAGAAGTCATTGCCAAATCCGGATAGTTCAGATTTATCCAGTAAAGAATATGTAGCACCGCGTAACGAAACCGAAGCTCAGTTAGCAGAAATCTGGCAAAAATTATTAGGGATTGATAAGGTAGGAATTCATGATAACTTTTTTGAATTGGGTGGTCATAGTTTATTGGCGACTCGTTTGGTATCTATGATTCGTAGAGAGTTATCAATAGAGATCTCTATTAGAGATGTTTTTGAGTATACCACGATTTCTGAATTAGGAACTCAAATATCAAAACAGTCAGAAGGGGTTTTATTGCCAGGTATTGTTGCAGAGGAGCGTCCGGCTCGTATTCCTTTATCATTTAGTCAGGAACGACTATGGTTTTTGGATGCATTGCAAGGCAGTACAGAATATCACATTCCTATAGTTCTTAGTTTAGAAGGAGCATTAGATGTATCGATACTGGAACAAACCTTATATGAGATCATCTCGCGTCATGAGGTTTTACGAAGTATGCTTCTTTCAGAAGATGGAATCGGTTATCAGAAAATTATCAGCGCCGAGGGCTGGTCATTGGATAGCGCCATTGTATCAAATGAGTTATTATTAGAAAATAATATAGCAGGCTACCTGAATAAACCTTTTAATTTATCGAAAGATTACAAGCTGCGAGCATGTTTGTATACATTAGGGAATCAGAAGTATGTTCTGGCTTGTGTTTTTCACCATATTGCCAGTGATGGCTGGTCAGGGGGAATCCTGACCAATGAGTTTATGGAATTGTACAGTGCTCTGCAGTCTGGCCGCGAGGCAGTTTTACCGGAGCTTAGCTTACAATACGCAGATTATGCTATTTGGCAGCGCAAGTATTTAGAAGGCGCTGTTTTAGAGAGTCAGTTATCCTATTGGAAATCAAAATTAAGCGGTGTAAGTACATTATCATTACCTACAGATTATGTTCGCCCTTCTGTGCAGAGCAACGCAGGAGCAGGTATTTCTTTAGAGTTAGACCAGAAATTGGCAACTTCTTTAAGTTCTATATGTCAGGAAGAAGGTGTTACGCTGTTTATGTTATTGTTATCGGCTTTCAAGATCTTATTATCTCGTTATAGTGGTCAGGATGATATTTGTGTAGGAACCCCAATAGCAAATCGAACCCAATCGGAGTTAGAGGGAATGATTGGCTTTTTTGTAAACACCTTAGCGCTTCGCAGTGATTTAAGTGGCGATCCTAGTTTTAAGGATCTATTAGCAATGGTAAAACAAACAACTTTAGAGGGTTATGATAATCAACTGACACCTTTTGAGAAGGTTGTAGATCGGGTAATTACTACCCGCGATACGAACATGACACCATTGTTTCAGGTAATGTTTGATTTTCAAAACGTGGAATCAAACTCTGAGGAAGCTCTGGAACAAGGAGTCGGTATACAAGGAGTTGCACTATCAAATTACGCTTTTGATATTGTTACAGCTCAATTTGATATAATACTTAGTGTATCAGAAAGCAGGAGTGGTATTTCGTTAGGAATAAATTATTGCACGGCTTTATTTGATAAGGCTACGATTGACCGTATGCTATTGCATTATCAAGAGTTGTTGGTTAGTATTGCAGAGAATATCACGCAGCCAATAAGCGGTTTATCGATGCTCACC
>NZ_JBIPCR010000035.1:0-10293 GCF_044007335.1 Flavobacterium sp. FlaQc-48
CTGGAGTAACCGATGTTACGATCGCTTTTTTAGTGGCATCTGGTGTTCCGCCTAACCAGGTGGTACCATTCCAGGTTACTGTAGGCTGATCTCCAATAGTCACTAATGCTGATAAGGGCGATTTACAACCAGAGGCAGTCATTAGTCTAAAATTATATGTCCCTGCAGCAAGGTTTTCCACCGTTAAAGTGCTTCCGCTTCCCGGTATACTAGCTGATGATGATCCAGTTTGTGTTATGGTCCAGCTTTCGTTTATAGGTAAGTTGTTTAGAATTACTTTTCCTAATGAACCACACGAAACATTTGTTATGTTTCCAATTGTTGGTGGTGTTAATAAAATGGTTGTTGTTTCTATATTATTATTATATGCAGTACCTGATATATCTTCAACAATATTTAAAGAAGGATCTGTTCCTGTAACTTTTGCTGAATTCACAACTTTACCAGCGTCTATATCAGCTGCAGTAATTTTATAAGTCCCGGTTAGTGTAGCTGTTGCTTTAGCTGCAAGTGTAGCAATATGATTTCCTGAAATTGTCATGCCGGGCAGGGGATCAGTGATGTAAATATCAGTTATGGGTACATCTCCGGTATTTATAACTTCAAAACTATAATTTATGATGTCTCCTAATTTTCCACAAGAAGTCATTGAAGCAGTTTTTATAAGACTTAATTCTGCTAATTTCAATGAGTTTGTGTTAAAAGCAATAAAAGCACAATCTGAACTACCTGTAAAATTAATAACAAATCGATCTACTTGTGCAGCATTTGAACCTGTAATACCAAAAGCTTTTGTTTCAAGTCCTACCAGTCTAATATCTCTGGTGGCAGCCGGTGTAAAACCGTTTACACCTCCATCTGCCTTAAATAAATCTAAACTGTAAGTACCTACAGCAGAAACTGCACCAAATGCAACCGATATTTCGTTTCCTACAGTGTTTCCATTTACGTCAACAAATTTAAAAACATCCGATTGACTGGCAGTTCCAGGCTCTGCGACCTGAGTTACAATTAGATCAGGAGTACCATCATCAATACCAAACAGATTAAGATTGTTTGTTCCAATTTTAAACTCCGCTGAACCGGTTTTTATATTTGCAACACCCGTTCCCAGAGACAAACCATTAGAACCATCAGTAAGTCTTGAAGCCAACTCTGCCCCAGTTGCACTCGATCCTGCCAATGCCGGATTCAAAATCGCAGCAGTAGCAGATTTGTCGATCATTGAACCTTGTAAAATATAAGTGTTGTTGTTCAATCCTAAACTGCCTATTTTTAAAGCCCGAAACTTCTGGGCATTAAAAGTTACCCCTTTTATTGTTAAGGCATTATCATCAACACCTGTAGAGTAAGTAGTACCATTCCATTTAAAAGCTAATAGATTGTTGTAGTCATCTGGACGGTTTCCTATGCCAGTGATTGAATTCGATTTCCAATATCCTTTCCAATCCGTATGGATTTCTGTGATTGTAACCTGACTTTGTGTTTTTAAGGAAATTAGAAAAAAAAGCAGGACTAAAATTTTTGACAATAAAGAACGTACTATAACAAGTGATTTAGGTGACATAAAATTTTGGTTGATTTTTAGTTTGATTTGGTTAGTGATTTAGACGCTAATGTTTTTTAGTAGGGGTTCAATAATTAGCTTTTTTTTAATATTAATGCCTGTATATAAGATTTGTTATTACGTGAAAAATCCGGCAACTTTCGTTGTCGGATTTTTCACGTTTTATTTTTAATGTTCTCAATTAAAGATTATTTTTTTAGTTGTGGTAAAGTCGTTATCTAAAGTTACTTTAACTAACAAAATCTGATTGCTCGATTGCAGGTTCTGAATTTGCAATTCAGTATTTGAAACCTTCTTATCATAAAGTAATCTTCCGGAAATATCATACACGGTCACATCTTTTATGTTTTCATTTGATGACAATATGTTGATCACTTTATTTTTTATTGAAACCAGAATGCCGTTTTCAAGATTTTCAAAATCTCCGGTTCCTAATGTTTTGTTGGTGTATCTTAAAACTAATCGATCTGTAAAAGTTCCTGCTCCTGTTTTAAAAGTATAATTACCCGTTCTTAAATCATGAATAGTTCCGGTTGTTTTATCTTCTACATAAATTGCCTGATTATTCATCTCTCCATCTACTTCATCAATAGAAATCGTAAAATTGCCTTCAACTGTAGTTCTATAACCTAACGGAACGATATCACTATTTGTAAATGGCAATGCACGTCCTTGGATTACATAATTATTTGTGTTGCTTACACTATAAAAATCTAGATATGGATTCGCATCAAAAGAAATTCCATCATACTTAATATCATAATCATTCGTTGCGCCTTCTATATATCCTACTAATACTTGTTTGAACACTCCAGCGTCATTGGTCATGTTTAGCCAAATTCTATTTTTTTCCAGAACGGTTTCTTTTGAAGTTGCAGATTTAAAAAACTGGCTGTTGCTGGCTCCTCCTACTCGCATTGTATTGTTGAATTTCACCTTTCCATCTTTCAGAACATTTACATAAAATGCTTGTCCTGCTGCTATTTGACCAGTTGGTTTTATTCCATTATCCTGCCCGGAAATTGAATGGTTCGGATCTGATTTAGCAGATACTCCGCCACTTAGGTTATAAGCTGCATAATCATCTACAGTATATTGCTGAGTTGGTGTTGGCTTAGCTGGTGTATTGTGCGTCCAGAAATAAATAGTTCCGTTTAGCACCGAGTTTTGACTGATAAGGGCATCTGCACTTAAAGCAGATGGATAAGGGTTTCCTATCACATTATAATCTCCGGCTTTTAAAAGTTCTCCTTCCAAATCTCCATTATTAGGAACTCCTTTAAAAGATGCCGAATATTCTTGCTTAACAGTATTTGAATAATTTGCCGGACCACGAATGATGTATCCTTTTCCAATTATCATATTACTTTCTCTATCAGTCACAACCCACTGTTTTCCATCATTACCAAAATATTTAGTAGAGGTGGTTAAAGGTGAAATATCAACTAACTTTTGAGGATTTACAGGAGTTGACCAGTATAAATAATCTTTCTGAAAAATTGGGGGGCTTATACGTTTATAAGTGATAATTCCTGTATTGGTTACATTATTAATCTGAACTAAGCTTGCATTATTTTCAAATGTCAGGGTTCCTGAATTAACATTTATTTCGTTTGTAATTGTTAAAGTTTTTTCTTTTTGTATGGTAACGTTTGCGCCATTACTTATAGTGCATGAACATCCAACTACGTCGGTATCTAAATCATAAGTCCCTGTAAATTCAATTGGGTCACTTGCTGACGGAGTTCCTTTTGACCATTTAGTACCGTCCCAAATATTTGTTGAAGACTTAATTACAATGTCTGCAGAGTATACAATAGAGCAATTATTATCGATAGCAAATTTATAAGTTCCAGGTGCTAATCCAGAGATTTCAAATGTAGTTCCTGAAGCGGTAAAATTATATATTGTTCCTCTGGACTCAAGTAATCTTCCTGAAGGCGGAACGTTTTCTAAAACAACACTACCAGTCAATGTTGTACAAGTAGGTTGGGTAATAGTTCCAACTTTTGGTGCTGTGGGTGCAGCTTTTGTAACAATAGCTTCTGAAATTGCACTAGTAGTTGGCCCACAAGTTCCTGTAACAATACAATAGTAGTATAATGTTCCGGCAGTTGTTGATTGTGGAGTATAACTATTTGTTCCAGCCCCATTTGCAGCTACTAATGAAGTTCCGCCTGTTGTACTTGCAGTTGTATTGCTATACCATTGATAAGATAATGTACCAAATCCTGTTGCTGTTACAGTTAATGGATTGAATGAACTTCCGATACATTGTGTTTGAGTTGCCGTAGATTGTGAATTTATTGTTGGTGCAAATTCGACATCTATTCTTGTTTCAATAGCATATTGCTCATCACAAGTTCCATTTTGTGTTACCGCCCTATAATTTCTGGATGCTGTTAAAATTTCGGTTGGAGTGTATGTTATTTTTCCTGCTGTATTTGCTATAGGTTTCCATGTCTTATTGTTATCATCACTATACTCCCATCGAATGATTGTTCCAGGACCGGAATAGGGTTGATCTTTGTTTGGGTCGTCAAAATTGTAGACTCCCAAAGTCGGATTTGCACTTCCCTGACAAATATGAATTCCTCCTTTTGTTCTTCCTCTGTCTGTTTTTATTATTGCTACTGTAATAACATTTGAGGTTGCCGGATTTGAAGTTAAACAAGCTGAAGTTGCATCCGATGTCATTACGACTTTAATAGCATCTCCATTTTTTAATCCGTTTGTGGTGTACTGCGCCCCCGTTTGATCTGCAAGTAGTGTTGTTCCGATATACCACTGGTATTTTGGATTTGTTCCTCCATTTACTGACGTTGCTTTAAAAGTCACCAGAGTTCCGTCGCAAATTGTTGTAGAAGCTTCTGATGAAGTTAAAGTTACATTCGCAACTATTTTAGGATTAACGGTTAATTTAACAATGCTCGAATAAGTAAAGCAAGTCGCAGAACTTGATACAATGCAACGTACATAATAATTGCTATAGGATAGCGGAATATTTGTTAGTTTTAATACTGCGGTTGTGTGTCCTGATACATCCTGGGTACCATCAGTATTTGTCCATCCGGTTGATCCGTCAGCAGAAGCAGAATATTGCCATTGGTACGTTACTCCTGTAGTTGATGTTGCCACGGTAAATGTTCCATCCTGGCCCTCACAAGCTATTAAAGCTGTTGGTTGAGTTGTTATTGTTGGAGCTGTGCAATTATATATTTCAAAAGCTCCTATGTAAGGTTTAACTCGTGTAGTATTATAGTAATCCGTTGTTATGCCACTTATGGCTACCCCGGCTAAATTGTAGTTTCCAGCTACGTTTTGTAAACGAAAATCTGAAGTAGATTCCGATTGAAATACAGGAAGAATTGACGGCTGTACACTATTATCTGCCGGATTAAAAGTGGTATTTTTTTTCCAATTGGTAAAATCAGCATTACCGGTGTAAGAAATTGTTCCTAGTCTATTTGAAAAATTATTAGTTGCATTTGCAACATAATAATCGTTATTACTTATTGATGTTATTGCAGAAGCAGCAACTCCAATAAACACAGAATATTGCTTACCATTAGGTTGTGAATTGTAGAAAATATTATTTTTAATGTTAAAGCCTGTTCCACCTGCTATATATAAACAAGATGAATACCCCGAAGCATTTGCATAATTCATTACAATGGTATTGTAATATAAATTCGTCGTTCCAGATTCTATATAAATACCGTGAGGACGATTATGATAATTTTGATCTAAATTATCAGTTTCAGGTGTTGAGATTTTACTGATAAAATTATTGTATATATTAACAATACCTGTAGAAGTAATATAAATTCCGCCAGTTCTGCTATTATTATTACCTATTTTATTTGCAATATCGCTAATATAATTGCTGGAAATGGTTCCAGAACTTGTTCCTGAAATTGTTATGGCTGAAGCAGTTTTGAGACTATTGACAATTTTTGAAACTCCCGAAATAGTATTATTAGAAATCGTAAAATTTTTGGAATTTGATACATTAATTCCTGATCCTGGTTTTTCAGATTCTGTTAAACTTCCTATTTTATTCGATTGAATAATCCAATCTGAAGGAATTTTTGAAGTATTGCTATCTCCGTTTATGTTTACAGCTTCCTTAACATTGACAAAATCATTATTGCTTATGGTTATAGCTGAGTTTGCCGATGTAGAGGCTTCAACAGTCATGGTGTTATTGCCCCCAATTGTGTTATTACCAGAATAGACACCCGTAAGTAAATTTTCACCATCGTTACGTGTTTTGAATTTTATAATGCAATTCTTTACCGTAATATTTGTCGATGGGGTAGTTCCATTGCTTGCAATCCAAAATATTGATTTACTGTTATAGCTTATCTCGTCTTCACTGTATAGTGTTAAATTTTTAGTATTTGAAGTTGAATTACTGCCATCAATTGTAACATTTTTAACTCCATTAAATAAAAATATTGCAGGTACACTAGTATATCCATTAGGAGTTACTGCATTTATTATAATATCTTTTCCACTATTAGGTTTAATAGTTAACGTATTAGTAGCATTTATAGTCGTTGAAGTGATTGCAATTTGGGATGAAATAGTTTGGTTATTATCAATCAAAAGAGTTACAGGGCCACTAACTCCATTTGTATTAATATAAGCGATTGCATTTGACAATGAGTTTAAAGGTGCAGCACTTCCTGAATTAATAACATAGGTTCCCGATGCAGCCTGACTAAATCCTAAAAAAGGCAATAATAAAAATAAAAGTAAAGTTTTTTTCATGCTAAATGTTTTCTATACAATTTGTTATGCTGGCATAGCATAAAAATTGCCCGAGCAAATATAGAGACATCTACGTGTTTGAAAATAACAGGGTTTTTAGAAGAGCTATATAATCGATAAACTGTTAATATAACCGATAAACTACACTGCAAAAATTAACAATTTACGTTATTTCTTATAAAATGTTAAATTTAAATATAAGAAAAATCGTAAAATAAGACTGAAATTACATCCCATTTTATGCTTATAATTGCAAAAAACGTCATTTGAATGAAAAATTCGCAAGAAAACCAAAATTTGGCAACCTGTAAAATTATAAAAAATGCAAGTAATTAATTACAACTAAAAGAACTTCTTTAGTATTAAAAATCTTTTTCTAATTGTGTTACTTTTTCATAAACAAGAAAACTTTCAAATCCTCTGCGTAACATATAATCGCAGAATTTTTTTCGCTTTTTTAAAGTATTTTTTTCCGGAATGCTATTCCAGCATCTTTCAGAAAGTTGTTCAAAAGTAGTTTCATATTCTTCAGATGAAATTTCTTTCAAAGCCAGTGTAATGTTTGTTGAAGAAATTTGCTTCGCCCTAAGTTCATTTGTAATCCTGATTTTTCCCCAATGTTTAATACGATGTTTCCCTCTCGCAAAACTACAGGCAAAACGGGTTTCATTTAGAAAGTTGCCTTCAATTAGCTGAACGACAATAACATCGATTTCATCAGAGGTCATTTTTAAGCTGTATAATTTTGAAACGACTTCAGCATGACAACGTTCCTGATAAGCACAAAAGTGCTCTAATTTCTCTAAGGCCTGTTTTAAGGTAAAAATTTCATTCATGAGTTTTTTCTTTCTTTTTAACGGTTATTGCTAAAAATAATCATTTTAGTGTTAAAAATGCGTAGCTTTTTTCTGTTATTCTTAAAAAGTCTTTAACTAAAATGTTGTATATGTGCAGAATTATAATATTTTTGTAACCAAATTTTAACACTTTAATTTTGTCTGTAAGACAGGATTTTACGTGGAAAATTTGGTTATAAAAAAGTCCAAATAGGAATGTCGCACTTTCAAACGGAGCTGCTTTTTATTTTACTAAATAAAAAAAAACAAATTTAAATATAAATACCACTGTTTGTATGATTCAAAAATTACTTTTGATTATTCGTCTTTTATTTTTAAAATTTTCTAATTCTTTTTCCGGAAAATTATTTATTCCCAATGTAAAATTGCTTTTTTTTGGGATATTTTTTGTGTTTTCAAATAATTATGGGCAATCTGCTAGTAATTATTGTTTCACGACTAGTACTGGTACATATAATACTTTAGCGGGGGTTAGTGGGGTAACGAATGCAGGAGGTATGCCAACCTCTTCGACTGATGATGTAATTTCTAACCCTATTACCATGCCCTTCGTATTTACCTTTGGTGGGTTAGGTTATAATCAGGTCAAAATCTCAAATAATGGATGGCTTACTTTTGGATCAGCGACTGATTCCCAATACGCTAATACATCAGCGAATGCTGAATCCTCTAAGCCTATTTTATTCCCATTTTGGGATGATTTAGTTTATGCGAATAATAATCCGCCAAGATATTTAACAACCGGGAGTTCTCCTAATCGTATCTTTAAGATAGAGTGGGTTCAGCAGTATTTTTATAATGGAAATACGGGTGACATGCTTTCTTTTCAAGTGTGGTTATATGAAGGTTCAAATAAAATTGAGTATAGGTATAAAACTACATCAAATAACGTAGGTACTACAATAACATCATCAATTGGGATTTATGATTCAAATAGTACTTATTTAACTTTAAACAATGCAGGAGCAAATCCAACAGCGCAGACAGGTACATTTACAACAAATATCAATGCTAGACCTGCTAACAATCAAATCTACACATTTACACCAGACGTGACAACTTCATTGGGTAGCTATGAATTTTGTATCGATAAAACCAATACGCAAACTACAGGTAATGCAAGTGCAGGACAATATGCTTTGGTAAACGTTATAAAAGGCTTTAAATATACTTTTGCTGTGGGTGATGTTTTTTCTGGTTTTAGTGAAAAATTAAATATTTTAGATGCTTCGACAGGTTTAGATGTTTCACCAGCAGCTACTAACAGTAGCGCTACAGGAGCTACGATTACAAACTGGGAGCCTCAATTTTCTGGTCAGGTGAAAGTTGTTTTGTCAACGGGTACTTGTGCTGGTATTGGAACGGTAGGAACAGGAGGAATTACACTTACTTTAAACTCAGTTGGCAACAAACAAGATAGTCAAATATCTACTCCAGTAGCAAATAATACATGGAGAGGTCATATCTACAACTGGACAAGTGCTACTTTGCCTCCAGGAGGAGCTTCTCCTCCGGCACTACCAACAACTACTCCATTTTCAGACGCAGAATATGTTGGATATTACGACGAAACAACAGAATCAATAACCAAGAATTTTGGAGGAGATGATGTTTGTTTTCCTATACTTTCAAACGATGTTCAGAGAGCAACAATACGTACAGAACAATTTGCTGTGCGTTATAGAATGAATTCTACAAAGTCAGGTTGCTATTTAGTTACTCTTAGAGCAGATGATGGAGTTAGATTGTATGTAGATGGAGTCAGAGTTGCTACGCAATGGGGTGACCAATCTGCAACGACCTATTCAAATGTACTTATCAATCTAACTGGCACTAGTGTTTTAGTCTTGGATTATTATGAAAATGCAGGAGTAAACATATTGGAGTTTAGTATGACACCTTTCTTAGCAAGTTCAAACACAATTACCGCACCAGCATCTACTACTGTTTGTACAGGGACTGCACCTGGTCTAATTGACGGATCATCTTATCCATACAATGGAGCAGCAGTAAATCCAACAATAAAGTTTCAGTGGGAATCTGCGCCACAAGTTTCAGGTGCTCCGGGTACATGGACAAATGTAACGACAGGAACAGGAATTACAGCTGAAGATTATACGCCAGCAGCTATAATTGGAAATACAAGTACAAATGTTACCTATTATAGACGAACAGTATCTGCGGTTGCATCTAACGCCTCCACTTGCTCTTATAGCAGTGCGCCAATTTCTATTACGACAAATCCAAAACCCGTAATATCAAATATGACAACTTCAGCTTGTAGCGGAACTACTTTTACAGTTACTCCAACTAATGGTGTAAATGGCACTGTTCCAACAGGTACAACTTATAGTTGGGGTGCGCCAACGGGAACTAACTTTAGTGGAGGACAAGCAAGCACAGGAACTCAATCCAATATATCCGGAACGTTATCTACTACTACAACTGCTACAGCAACTGCTACATATACTATTACTCCCACTACTGGAGGATGTCCGGGCAACACGTTCACCATTATAGTAACTTTAAACCCATTACCAACTATTTCAGGAACCTTAAATGTTTGTGCTGGCTCAACGACATCACTAACAGGATTAGGAACACCAAATTCAACAAATCCATGGACATCTAGTTCAACTTCTGTTGCAACGGTTAGCAATACAGGTGTTGTTACAGGCGTTGCTGCCGGTACAAGTGTTATAACCTATACAAACAATAATGGTTGTTCAGTAACGGCAAATATTACAGTAAACCCATTACCCTCAACTCCAACAGTAGGAACAATTACAAATGTTAGCTGTGCAAGTTTAGGAAGCGTTGTGTTAAGTAATTTACCCGCAGGAAACTGGACCATTACCCAAACAGGTTTTGCCTCAGCCTCTTACAGCCCAATTCCAGGAACATCAAGTTATACCGTTACAGGTTTAGCAGCGGGAGGTTATTACTTTACGGTGAATAATGGTACTTGTACATCAACTCAAACAGCATTAGTGACTATTGGAGATCAGCCTACAGTAACCTGGAATGGTACCACCTGGTTAGGCGGAACACCAGATGCCACTAAAAAAGCGATCGTAACATCGGTTACTCCAA
>NZ_JBIPCR010000036.1:0-9234 GCF_044007335.1 Flavobacterium sp. FlaQc-48
CCGGCCGAAGAGCCCAATCAACCCTTGACTGGCTGGTTAAAAACGGAATATCCAAAAAACGATTAACCGGCAAAGGATATGGCGAAACCCGTCTGGTCAACAAATGTTCAGACGGAGTACCATGTACAGAAGAAGAACATCAAATGAACAGAAGAAGTGAGTTTATTATTTGGGGATTATAAATCTTAAAACTAAAGCTGTCTGGTTTTCAGTTTTTTATGTAGTTGTTGCTTGATGTCTAAAAGAATTTGCAATGCGGTACTTCCTTTTGCAACTTAAGTAAACACTAAATTATGTCTTATAGTATTAGTATAAAAACTTCTACAGGCATTTATATCATGTATTTAAAAGGAATTTTGCAAACTCTTTAAAAGAGCCTGATAAGCAAATAAATTAAAGAATATAAATAAACAATATTTCATTGATGTTAGCTTGTTAGTAATTTAAATAATGAAATGATTATGAAATCAAAAATTACTTTAGTTTTATTACTTTGTATGTTCATTCTGGCGGGCTTTGGTTCTTTGCGTGCACAAGCTGCATTAGACGCAGCACCCGCATCTTACCAGCCGGCTACTTTGGTCCAGGGAGGAGCACCCGGCACATTTAGTGTGAATGTAAAGAACAACAGTTCCACAGCATCGCTTACAGGTGCTGTTTTAAAAATTACGCTGCCTGCAGGTATGGAGTATGCAGGCAATATTCAAAATGCTATAGTGAAGGATGTTAGCGTCCTTAATGTACCGCAGTTTACTGTAAACAGTATGGCGATTGGTGCTGCTAATCTGGTAAGTTTTGATGTTCGTATTATTTGCGGCTATATACAATCGGGCGCACAGCTCAAATATGAGCTTTATGATGCTTCAAATGTTTTACTGGCGACGGTACTAAATGGCCCTACAGCGGCTAATACGCCTGCACCTGCATTTGTATTCACAGCAGTACCCAGTCCGCTGGCAGTTGTAGCCTCTTTAAATACAAATGCAGCTCCAAGAACACTAACATTTAAAAATAGTGGTAGTCAGCCGGTCACTACGGTATATTTAGAAAGTGATGTCGTTAATCCTGCACAATATTCCTATTATAAGATTGTGGCAGTAAACCAGGGGATAATAACAGCAATTCCAAATACAGGATATCGCGTTACACTTACAGGTACTGCTTTGCAAAATGCTATTACAACTGGTAATGGAGATGCAAGTTTTGATCCGGACGAAACAATAACGATTACATTAACAGAGCAGATCCTTAACTGTAACAGTGGTTCTGCAATTGCTTTGAATATGAAAGCCGGTTCCGGGGATATTAAGGGCAGTTTTTGCTTTTTTGATAATGCAAGTGCTTCTATTAGTGCCATAACAGGAAATCCTAGTTTGTTGTTAACACGTTTGGCAGGAGCCACCTTACCGGATTTTTGTAATTCGGGTAAAGTTTCGTTTACTATAGGTAACAGTGGAAGTGGAGGTGTAGAGTCTGCTTTGCATGATATAAAAATTCCGTGGAGTACAAATAATGGAGTTATGTCTACTGTTCCTTCCTATTACGGTACTTATTCGATAAAAAAAGTATCCATCAATGGTAACGATGTGACGGCTCAGGTAATGACCCAAAATGGTATTGGCTCCGGTGCTTTGATTAGTGGCATTGCAAATGTAGATGTTATTAATCTGGCAGGTTTAACGTCGGCTTACGGAAGTTCCTTGGCCACTTTGGAGGCCGATGGTAAATTTGATGATTTGATGCCCGGACAAAATGTAAGACTGGATGTTGAATATGGGTATAATCCCAATACATTTGCCAGTTGTACCCTTAATGCCGGATCGACATCCGGACAAGGTTATTTTAACGTTGGTTATTCTTATAAAGACCAATGCGGTACCACTTCAACAAAAACAGATTTAATTTCTCCTGGTTATGTAGTTCCACCTTTACCGGCAGCAACCGGGAGTATAAGCTTTTACGTAGGTAACGGAAATTCGGGTACTGTAGTAGCTTCGTTAGATACCCCTGCATTATTGGCAGGAGGTACTACCAATCTGAATTTAAATTATAACAGTACTTTTAATGGTACCTATATAGTGCCCGGTAAAGTAACCCGTTTGTTTACTATTGTATTACCGGATGGGTTGCAATACAATGCTGCAGGTACTATTAAATATGGCACTTCAGCTACCGTTGTACCGTCTTCTGCGATAAGTTATAATACGGCTGCTAAAACATTGACGATTACTCTAAATACGGCTGTTTTTACGGCTGCTACAGTGGGTAACGATAATTTTGTTATACCCGTTACCGGTATTGATGAAGCTATTGTAAATATGAATGTAGGAGCAGGAGCATCCCTTTATTTTAATAATTGCACCGGAACCGTCGTTGATTATTCATGTCAAAACCCTAATTTAAATTATGCTATTATTACGAATAGTTGTGGTTCCGTAGGTACAACTAATTTTGCTGTTAAACGCGCTACGTTTGGTTTTATACCAGATGTAAGCGGTACTAATAAATTTTATCGCCCTACAGGTTTTGTAGATGAAAATACGTCTGATATTAATTTGCAGGGAGCTGTTAGTAAAGACAGGGTAAAATTTACTGTAACGGGTAAAGTAAACAATGTAAATTATAGTGAATTATGGGCACGTGCCCAATATACTCCTGTAGGCGTAGCAGCTAACCTATCTAATTTTGATCCTCTATCTGCTACAGGATCAGATGTAGCCGGGGTTTTGACAGTTAGTAAAGCTGCCGGTGGTACCATTACTGCCAATATAACTGTAAGTGATGTCGTGTTTAGTTATGTTTCGGCAAATCAGGTTCAGGTAATGCAGGTCAATGTTGGTAATAAAATAACTGCAGCGGGCTATACTCCCGTAGCAGGAGATATTTTAACGGTTGACTGGATGGTAAACGTCTCTAAAACCAATCTTTCTTATGTATACACTCCGTTAACGGGGTTACAAGGAGATTTTTATACCAAAGATGCCGGAGGTGTTGCTTCAGATTGTCCGGCATATCCGGCTGCTTTTGCCATACAACGACTTTTTCAAAGAGCTGACATGATTTCACCTGTGTCAGGAAGTACTTTTGCTGCTTCCCCAACTGTAAATTTTGCATTTGCTGTATACTCTTCACTTAATCAAAGCGGTGAAGCAAATACTATAGACCATTTTCCTAAAGAAGTGAGACAATATGATAATGCACGTCAATTTATTCTTACCCTGCCGGGTATATGGTCACAAGATGTAACAATCGCTCCTTATCTTAAGAATATTAATATTTCAACTAATTATACTGTTCCGGCTTCTCAATATACGATTACTTATGTGGGAGGGAATACTGTTATAACGGTTACAAATGATGCTTTTGATGCGAACGGAATGCCCGCTTCAACAGGTTTTCCGGCCTATGATATTTGTGGTAATAATGGATATACCTCTTTTAATATTGCAATGAAACCAGCCTGCGTAGTTGGAGGAAGCATTAATGCACCATTTTCAGCAAATTATGATAGTTACACCACAGGACCGAATAACAATAATAAGGAAAGCTTTAACCGAAATACCTCGATTACTTATAACTATGTTAATTATACCGCTAATTCAGCACCTACACTCTCTAATGTAGATGGTATAGGGAGTACTGTAAGCTGGCAGGTGCAGGTAGTTAACACAACCAATACCGCGGCAATGATAGCAGCCGGTAAAAGCCCTAATTTACCTAATAACTGGATGAGTTTTGTGTCTCCAAATAATAATATTACGGTTACAAAGGTCATTAATACCGTTACCCACGCAGAGTATCCTGTTTTAAATTACGGAGCAGGAAAGTATTGGGTTCAATTGGGAGATATAGTAGCGACTAATACCTATGATGTTGTAGCAACTTATACGGCCTGTAGTAACGATATCTTAAATTATACTTACGGTTTTAATGCGACAGGTTACCCTGTTAATCCTGACCTGGAGAATAATGGAACTACCATAACCTGTGCTGCCAATCAGTCAACTGCAGTATTGAATTTATTTCCAAAAGATGCAAGTTTGACTATGGGAATTGTTTCTCCTTCGGGGAATGTACAGTTCTGTAATAATCCGCTACAACCTGGTGAAGTCCCTATTATTTATCAGATGACGGTAACGAATACGGCTACTGCAAATGCACAAAATTTGGTAATGGAAGCTACCTTTCCTGATGGTTATACGGCCAAAACAGGTACCAGTAAATTGACTTTTAACGGTAGTACCAAAACACTTAGTGATCCGGTTTTTAATACAGGAAAAGGAGTTTGGGAATGGAATATAACAACAGATCCTAATGGTATAGAATCCTTACCGGGGGCTAACACCTCCACCAATACTATGATAGTGGAGTATCAGGGTTTAACCAGTTGCGGTTTTGTATCAGGTTCAGCAGTAAAATACCACATGTCAGCGACTAATGGTTGTGGACAGGAGAGAGATTATACGGCTTCAGGTGCTGCAATGCTATTAAGTGGTATACCGGCTTCTTTGAATACCTATTTCTTAGATATGCCTAATGTTGCCTTAAGCAATGATGGAGGTGTAGCTTCGTATACAGTAGGTGTTGGTAATCAGGGAGGAACTCCTACTACAGCTGCAGAACAAGTTACCATTACTGTACCTTCCGGTATAGATATAGTGCCGGGTTCTATTACTGCCGTAACCAATGCAGGAAATATAACCAATGCAACAAATCCAATTAGTAATACCGTTACAGGGCTTACACGTACTTTAGTTTTCCAAATGCCGGCAGATGCGGGAGGTGTAAGCTTAGGTGGAGGACAAACAGCAGCTTTCAAGTTTGACTTTACGATTGTAAATGCTTCATTATTGACTTGTGGAAACTTAACTGAAGCAATAGATGCCAGAACTATATTTTCAGTAACCGGTGCCATGTGTGATGCTTCTGCCTGTACGATAAGTTCTATTACCAGCGAAAAGAAAACAGATTTAGTCATTACTAAAACCAATTTTACCGTAAATCAGATTACAAGTGCAACCAGTGTTTATAATGATACGACTAGTGAAAATGTAACAATTAACTTTAATGTTAAAAATACCGGAACATTAAACAAAGGTGCCGAGGATATTGCAGTAGATTTTTTCAGCGATACAAATGGCAGCGGAGTATATGAGATCGGTGAAACCATTTTATTTACAAAAATAGTCAGTGGTATACTTTTAGCGGGTGCCACCAGTGCCACACAAACAGCAAATTTTGTTGTGCCTGAGACCAGCATGTGTAAATTGACAGCAGGTATTAGAAGATTGTCGAATACGGCGATTTGTACAGATAGTTTTTTACCTGTAAATGCGATCACTTTAGAAAGCACGCCGGTAGCGTTTACCGTTTGTCCCAATGTTAGTCAAGTTATTGGTACCACGGCGATTACAGGGGCAACTTATAATTGGTCATCGGCTTCTTATTTAAGTTCTGCCACAGTAGCGAATCCAACCTTTAAGTATACAGGTTCGATATTAACAGTATCAACGCCATTTACTTATACATTAACAGTTACAAGACCGGATGGGTGTACCACATTCATTGATTACACTATTACAGTTGATCCTACACCTACTATAATCTATACATCTGGAACAGTTAGTCCAACAATCTGTATAAATACGCCAATAACAGCCATTACGTATACAACAGGATCAGGTGCAACGGGTGCAAGTGCAACAAATTTACCGGCAGGAGTAACAGGAAGTTTTGCTTCCGGTATTTTCACCATAAGCGGAACTCCAACGGCTTCAGGTACATTTAATTATACAGTAAGTACAACAGGCGGTTGTTCAGTCGCTAGTTTGTCTGGAACGATTACCGTAAATCCGGCTACTGTAATTGCTTTAAGTTCAGATGTATCTACTACAAATCAGGAAATTTGTTTAGGTACACCAATAACAGCCATTACCTATACAACAGGATCAGGTGCAACGGGCGTAAGTGCAACAGGATTGCCAGCGGGAGTAACAGGAAGTTTTGCTTCAGATGTTTTCACCATAAGCGGAACTCCAACAGCTTCAGGTACATTTAATTATACAGTAAGCACAACAGGAGGTTGTTCAGTCGCTAGTTTGTCTGGAATTATTACTATCAATCCTTTGCCAAGTGTAGTGATCAATAATCCTTTGGCAGTATGTTCTGGTACAACAGTCGATTTAACAGCGCCAGCAGTGACAGCAGGAAGTACAGCAGGTTTAACTTATAGTTATTTTACAGATGCTTTGGGAACAGCCGTGTTGTCGTCGCCAAATGCTGTAGCAGTTAGTGGTACTTATTATATTAAAGGTTCAGCAGGTGGTTGTTCGGATATTGAACCGGTAACTGTCACTATTAATCCTCTGCCAACTGTAGTAATCAATGATCCGGCAGCAGTATGCTCAGGTACAACAGTTGATTTAACCGCTTCAGCAGTAACAGCAGGAAGTACAGCAGGTTTAATCTATAGTTATTTTACAGATGCTTTAGGAACAACTGTCTTGTCCTCTCCAAATGCCATAACTGTAAGTGGTACTTATTATATTAAGGGAACTGCAGTTGGTGGATGTACAGATATTAAACCTGTAACGGTAACTATTAATCCTTTACCAACTGTAGTGATCAATAATCCGGCAGCAGTATGCTCAGGCACAACAGTCGATTTAACCGCATCAGCAGTAACAGCAGGAAGTACATCAGGTTTAACTTATAGTTATTTTACAGATGCTTTGGGAACAACCGTATTATCCTCTCCAAATGCCGTAACAGCAAGTGGAACTTATTATATTAAAGGTACAACAGCTGCTGTTTGTTCAGATATTCAACCTGTAGTGGTGACTGTTAATCCTATACCAACTGTAATAATCAATAATCCATCAGCAGTATGCTCAGGTACAACAGTTGATTTAACCGCTTCAGCAGTAACAGCAGGAAGCACAGCAGGTTTAATCTATAGTTATTTTACAGATGCTTTGGGAACAACTGTCTTGTCCTCTCCAAATGCCGTAACTGTAAGTGGTACTTATTATATTAAGGGAACTGCAGTTGGTTGTTCGGATATTAAACCTGTAACGGTAACTATTAATCCTTTACCAACTGTAGTGATCAATAATCCGGAAGCAGTATGCTCAGGAACGACAGTCGATTTAACCGCATCAGCAGTAACAGCAGGAAGTACATCAGGTTTAACTTATAGTTATTTTACAGATGCTTTGGGAACAACCGTATTATCCTCTCCAAATGCCGTAACAGCAAGTGGAACTTATTATATTAAAGGTACATCAGCTGCTGTTTGTTCAGATATTCAACCTGTAGTGGTGACTGTTAATCCTATACCAACTGTAATAATCAATAATCCATCAGCAGTATGCTCAGGTACAACAGTTGATTTAACCGCTTCAGCATTAACAGCAGGAAGTACAGCAGGTTTAACTTATAGTTATTTTACAGATGCTTTGGGAACAGCCGTGTTGTCGTCGCCAAATGCTGTAGCAGTTAGTGGTACTTATTATATTAAAGGTTCAGCAGGTGGTTGTTCGGATATTGAACCGGTAACTGTCACTATTAATCCTCTACCAACTGTAGTGATCAATGATCCGGCAGCAGTATGCTCAGGTACAACAGTCGATTTAACAGCACCAGCAGTGACAGCAGGAAGTACAACAGGTTTAACCTATAGTTATTTTACAGATGCTTTGGGAACAACCTTATTGTCCTCTCCAAATGCCGTAGCAGTTAGTGGAACTTATTATATTAAAGGAACTTCAACCAGCAGTTGTACAGATATTCAACCTGTAATGGTAACTATTAATCCTTTACCAAGTGTAGTGATCAATAATCCTTCGGCAGTATGCTCAGGTACAACAGTCGATTTAACCGCACCAGCAGTGACAGCAGGAAGTACAACAGGTTTAAACTATAGTTATTTTACAGATGCTTTGGGAACAACCGTATTGTCCTCTCCAAATGCCGTAACAGCAAGTGGTACTTATTATATTAAAGGTACATCAGCTGCTGTTTGTTCAGATATTCAACCTGTAGTGGTGACTATAACCAATACACCTACTGTTGTAATCAATAATCCGGCAGTGGTATGCTCGGGTACAACAGTCGATTTAACAGTACCAGCAGTGACAGCAGGAAGTACAGCAGGTTTAACCTATAGTTATTTTACAGATGCTTTGGGAACAACTATCTTGTCATCTCCAAATGCCGTAACTGTTAGTGGAACTTATTATATTAAGGGAACTGCAGTTGGTGGATGTTCAGATATTCAGCCGGTAGCAGTAACTATTAATCCTGTACCAACTGTAGTGATCAATAATCCGGCAGCGGTATGCTCAGGTACAACAGTCGATTTAACAGTACCAGCAGTGACAGCAGGAAGTACATCAGGTTTGACCTATAGTTATTTTACAGATGCTTTGGGAACAACCGTATTGTCCTCTCCAAATGCCGTAACAGCAAGTGGTACTTATTATATTAAAGGTACATCAGCTGCTGTTTGTTCAGATATTCAACCTGTAGTGGTGACTATAACCAATACACCTACTGTTGTAATCAATAATCCGGCAGTGGTATGCTCGGGTACAACAGTCGATTTAACCGCACCAGCAGTGACAGCAGGAAGTACAGCAGGTTTAACCTATAGTTATTTTACAGATGCTTTGGGAACAACTGTCTTGTCATCTCCAAATGCCGTAACTGTAAGTGGTACTTATTATATTAAGGGAACTGCAGTTGGTGGATGTTCAGATATTCAGCCAGTAACAGTAACTATTAATCCTGCACCAAGTGTAGTGATCAATAACCCGGCAGCAGTATGTTCTGGTACAACAGTCGATTTAACCGCACCAGCAGTGACAGCAGGAAGTACAGCAGGTTTAACCTATAGTTATTTTACAGATGCTTTGGGAACAACCGTATTGTCCTCTCCAAATGCCGTAACAGCAAGTGGTACTTATTATATTAAAGGTACATCAGCTGCTGTTTGTTCAGATATTCAACCTGTAATGGTAACTATTAATCCTTTACCAAGTGTAGTGATCAATAATCCTTCGGCAGTATGCTCAGGTACAACAGTCGATTTAACAGTACCAGCAGTAACAGCAGGAAGTACAGCAGGTTTAACCTATAGTTATTTTACAGATGCTTTGGGAACAACCGTATTGTCCTCTCCAAATGCCGTAACAGCAAGTGGTACTTATTATATTAAAGGTACATCAGCTGCTG
>NZ_JBIPCR010000037.1:0-5729 GCF_044007335.1 Flavobacterium sp. FlaQc-48
GGGTAATGACTCCAGGGAATTCTGGGTAAGGGCCGAAGACCGAAATAAAAATACCGCCATCTTATACGATGATTTAGGTTTGGCAGAATACGAGGCCATCGAAGCCTTTAAGCGTTTTGATTATTAAGGAAACCAACACATTACCGTATGAGTTTTTAATTTTCGTACAAAATCAAAACATTTTTAATCAAATTTAAAAGTCTGAATTTTAATTCATTTTTATCTTCGTACGAATAATAACGATACATCACAAATAGTTGAATATTAGCAAAAACCTACAAAAGACCTACTTTTTTAACACATTAAAACAGCAATTTTCTGTCAATATCCTTGTTTAACACAAGTATATTGATAGTTTTGCGTTTTGATCAGCAAACCCCAAATTTTACTAACAAATACCTATGAAAAAAAAACTTTCTCATTTATTACCCTTTGTGATATTCGCAAGCCTGATTGTAGGCTGCAGCGATGACGATTCGAAAGGAGACGGCTACCAGGCCACTTATCTGCCTGCTATTGATGCAACAACTTTACCGGCTGGAAATCGTCCGATGACGATGTTTGAAGATGCCGAAAGCCCGGCAAAAATGTATGATAACAAAGACCGTTGGTTTCGTGTGAATCAGCCGATGCAAATCATTCAAAAAGGAAAAGATTCGGTACAGGTTTCCCTTTATTCCCCGGTGGGACTTAGCGATGTAAAAGTCTATGCCAAATTAGCCAACTACGACAAACGATTTTTAATTTATGAGTTTTCTAAAGTTCCGGCTTTTCACCGTTCTTTTCATCAAATTCCTTTAGTAGAAGGAAAACATGATTACCAGTTAGAAAACGGAAAAACGGTTACGATTGACAAAATCGACGGATTTTCTTCCGGAGCAATCGAATTTTCGGTAGAATCAACAGATCCGTTATTTGCCAAATTCAAAAAAATTAAATCCGCGAGACTCGTTCAGTTTAGTGATCAGTACCATAAAAATGAACTTGGAAAATACTTGCCTATGAACCCTGTTTTGGCCAAAGAAGCCATCACGATGATTATCAATTTCTCATACGCGATCAGTCACCCTTTGTATTATGATACTTTCATGAACTTTGACCGATACAAAAAAGAGCAGGCCGAAACAGCCGGAACAGCTATAAATGGTGCTTTAAACTGGCACGGAAACGCTGAAGACAAAGACGGGGTTTACGATTATTTAACCAAAGCCCAAATCGAACAGGCCTACAATACTTATATCGACAGCAGAACTTTGAATATGGCGATGGTAGGCGGAGATTCAGCCTGGGGAGGCGGTCCTTTGGCCTCGCAATGGGAATCAGGTTATGTAACCGGGCATTGGGTAGGAGAAATGTCGGTTTGGTCACACGAATATTCACATCACAGTGGGTATAGCCATACTAGTAATTTAGCCAATAGTGGCGAAGGCGGTGGTCAGCAGGAAATGCTAACCGATTTTTATAAATACCTGATTTCTTTAAATGACCTTCCGTTTACAGATCCTGACGTATTAAAGGGATACACGAAGACAGCATATTTAACAGGTACATATAAAAAACCGGTCTTTAAGATTAATCCCAAAAATCCATTTTTACTAAAATACAAAGGAGAAGGAAAATGGAACTAACCTACAAAACGATCATGAACAAAATACCCTTTTTACTACTAGTACTTTGCCTGTTTACCAATTGCAGCAAAGATTCGGCAGATGCAGAACCTACGACTTATAATTATTACTATCCAACAGAGGAAGCATCGATAACCGCCGCTCAAATTGGAACTGGAACCGGAACTTTAGATCCTAAAGGAATCACGGTTGCCAACGAAAAATTATATGTAGCCAATGGCGATGTCCTTGAAGTTTTTAATGCCGTAACTCTGGCACATATCAAAACCATTGCCGAATATAAAAAAGGAACTACGACAATTGCGTTTACCAAAATTTCTTCTGTTACTGTTGATAATGGCAGAATTTATATCGGAAGCGTTGATTCCAGGCTTTTTGTAATCGATGAAGCGACAAATGCCGGAATCAATACCGTTGGAAACGGGCAATGGTGGACTACTTTTGTACACGTTTTTGGGGTTGTAGTACGAGACGGATTGGTTTTTGTAAAAGAAAAAGAAACTTCGATTAAAGTTTTTGAAACTTCTCAAATTACCGAAACCAGTGACTGGAATTTAAAGCCTATTGCCAGGCTGAATACCTTAAATGGTTTTGATCAGGTGTATTCACTGGATGTTGATGCCGGAAATTTAGTAGTTGCCGGAAGAGATGCCAAAAGCTATTTGTATTACAATATTGCTGATATCAAAGCCAATGCTGCAAAGTCTCTTACCGAACCAATAGCTCCGGTAACGGCAACTTTTGATGCTAAACCTATTGCGGTTAGTTTTACGAAAGACTGGGCTGTTACCTCAGAAAATGTGGGAAGCACCAATTACTTACGTCTTTATCCAAAAGCAGACTTCATGACCCGCAACTTTACCCCAACTGTAAATGCATCTGATATTTTAGGACAAAATCCGTTTGGAAGTATCGTTGGTGTGGCACAATTGAACGATCGTTTGTTTCTGTCAGACAATACCAATAAAAAAATTAGGGTTTTAAAATTGAATAAATCTACTATTGCCGAGCAGAAGTAAATTTTTCTTAACCCCCTGTAAGTTATAAAAGAAATTTAAGTTTATAATAATTTAAGTCCAAAAAGCTCTAAAGTTACCACTTTAGAGCTTTTTTTATACGTTTGCCGGACTGGGAAATTCCGCGACTCCGGACGAAGTTGTGCTACGATAAAATTTGTTGGGTAAAAAGATTTTAACACATAGGGACATAGGTTTTATAGCAAAAAAAGGATGTAAAAAGAAACACGTTTCTTTCACATAGCCAAAACTATAATTTTTAAAATAAATGATAATACCTCTTCCTTACGTTTCCAAAGCCTATGTACCTATGTGTTAAAAAAAACGTCCACACTACAACAACTATGTGATTTTAAATAAATGAAAATGCCTCTTTCTAAAGTTTCCAAGCCTATGCCCCTATGTGTTTTAAAAAAAACGTCCACACTACAACAACTATGTGATTTTAAATAAATGAAATGCCTCTTTCTAAAGTTTCCAAGCCTATGCCCCTATGTTTTAAAAAAAACGTCCACACTACAACAACTATGTGATTTTAAATAAATGCAATGCCTCTTTCTAAAGTTTCCAAAGCCTATGCCCCTATGTGTTTAAAAAAACGTCCAAACTACAATAGCTATGTGATTTTAAATAAATGAAATGCCTCTTTCTAAAGTTTCCAAAGCCTATGCCCCTATGTGTTTAAAAAAACGTCCACACTACAACAACTATGTGATTTTAAATAAATGAAATGCCCCTTTCTAAAGTTTCCAAGCCTATGCCCCTATGTGTTTTAAAAAAAACGTCCACACTACAACAACTATGTGATTTTAAATAAATGAAATGCCTCTTTCTAAAGTTTCCAAGCCTATGCCCCTATGTGTTTAAAAAAAACGTCCACACTACAACAGCTATATGATTTTAAATAAATGAAATGCCTCTTTCTAAAGTTTCCAAGCCTATGCCCCTATGTGTTTAAAAAAACGTCGACACTACAACATCTATGTGATTTTAAATAAATGAAATGCCTCTTTCTAAAGTTCCAAAGCCTATGCCCCTATGTGTAAAAAAAAATCTCTCACTCCATAAAAAAAACTCCTGCCCAAAAAGAACAGGAGTTTTCAAAAACAAATCAATTTCTATTTTTAATTACAGTATTTTATACTAAACCACGTGTCAGCCAGCCTCTTTTATTGGCGGTAACAATGGCATAAGGTGTAATCCAGAATAAGCTAAAGGTGTAAAAAACACTATACGAATACGCCCAAAGCGAATCTGAAAAATTATATCTCTTAGCGTAAAACAAAACCGGGAAACTCGAAACGATTAATATTCCCAATAATGTAGAACTTAAAAACAATAGCGGATGAATGGCAATAAAAAAGAACATAAAAAGCATAAACGGATACGCCATAGCGATTCTTAATGCCTGGTTGAGCCATAAAAGTCTTGAACCAAATTTAGATCCTTCTCTAAAATCTGTAAATACATATTTTGCCATGGCGATGTTCTCACGTACATTACTTCTGCTCCATCTGATAAACATTTTGTACAATCCGGTGTATTCTTCCGGAACGTTTGTTAATACATAAGCATTTCTCTGAAACAATACATGCTGACCTTGTTTTAGGATCATGTTGGTCATCGCACGGTCTTCACCAATGTCAGACGGCTGCCCCATAAAAGTCTGGTTGATCCATTCGTCAAGACAAGCAAATACAGACGTTTTACGATATGCTGCCGCTGCACCCGGAGTACAAAGAACAGAACCTAATTTACTTTCTGCAGAGCGCATGAACTCAAAACTCATCACGAAACTTACATTCAGCATTTTTGGCAGGATGGCTTTTTTACTGTTCAGTACGTGAACGTTTCCGGCAACGGCTCCACATTTTTCGTCGACCACAAACGGACTTACTAAATTACGTAAAGTATCTTTTTTCACGATCGAATCACTATCTACCGTTACAAAAATTTCACCTTTTCCTAATTCAAATCCACGGTATAAGGCGTGACGTTTTCCGGCGTTTGCAGGTTGTTGAAAAATAGTCAGACGATCCCCTAATTTTATTTTGGCCTGTTGCATCCAGTACCAGGTATCATCTTTACTTCCGTCATCAACGGCTAATATCTCCAGTTTATGAGCTGGGAAATCACTTTCGGCCAGACTCAATAAAGTATCCCAAACCAGTTTTCCTTCGTTATATGCAGGAACGATTACGGTAACGGTTGGCAACAACTCATCTGTAACCGATTCGATTGGTTTGTATTTAAAAAACAAGTATAAGTTATACAGGAAAACTCCTGTCTGAAAGAAAAATAATAATCCTGCCACGATCAGGAATGGCAATCCCCAGGAAGAGTTCAGTCGCTCGATTTGAAACTGATCGAAATCATCCTGCAAATGGTATACAGAATAGGCTCCAACAAATAGTAAGGAAAAAGTACTCACGAGCACAAATAACCCAAATTTACTTTTGGTACGCTCGCTGACTTTTTTTGTTGTTGCATGATCATTACTAATACGAAAAATGGAACTGTTTAAGGCTTGTTTGTTACTAAGATCCGGATTCGAGGTATAAAATTGTTCGGTTGTTAGGGTTTCACTTTTCATATGACACTACTTTTTGATTGCTTGCTATGGGCTTTTATTTAATTTGCTTCCCTCCGATGCTTTATTTTCATTTACCGGAAAAGGAATTTACATTATCCCATTTTGCAAGCCTTGTGCCATTATCAGTTTTTACTGGTTTTGAGTCGTTTAGGTATTTCGGGTATTTTTGATGTGTGTAATTATTATACGTTTTTAGGATACAGTATACAGTTTTACTGGGGTTTTGGGAGGTTTAAACTAAACTTTGTTTTCTCCACAATTCGAAATATTTTTCTTTTTTTTCCAATAAATTGTCATGACTGCCAGATTCTATAACTTCTCCGTTTTGCATAACAAAAATTTTGTCAGCATTTGCAATTGTGCTCAAACGATGTGCAATAATAATTATAGTTTTTCCTTGTTTTTTGAAGTTATCTATGGTTTGTTTAACGATCATTTCAGAACTTGTATCTAATGAAGATGTTGCTTCGTCCATTAACAAAATATCCGGAT
>NZ_JBIPCR010000038.1:0-4872 GCF_044007335.1 Flavobacterium sp. FlaQc-48
CAGGTTTAACCTATAGTTATTTTACAGATGCTTTGGGAACAACCGTATTGTCCTCTCCAAATGCCGTAACAGCAAGTGGTACTTATTATATTAAAGGTACATCAGCTGCTGTTTGTTCAGATATTCAGCCGATAACAGTAACTATTAATCCTGTACCAACTGTAGTGATCAATAATCCGGCAGCGGTATGCTCGGGTACAACAGTTGATTTAACCGCTTCAGCAGTAACAGCAGGAAGTACAGCAGGTTTGACCTATAGTTATTTTGCAGATGCTTTGGGAACAATCGTATTATCATCTCCAAATGCCGTAGCAGTTAGTGGAACTTATTATATTAAGGGAACTGCAGTTGGTGGATGTTCAGATATTCAGCCGGTAACAGTAACCATCAATCCTTTATTAGCTTTAGCAGGAACACAATCGACGCTTTGTGCTACAGACGGTTCAGGATATGTTTTAACTCTGACGGTTACAGGTAAGGCACCTTATATGGCAACAGGAACCGGAGCACCGGGAACCTGGACAGGAAATACCTGGACATCTGGTTCGATAACAACTGGTACTAATTATAATGTGACTCTTCAGGATGCATCGATGTGTAATCAAATCCTGGTCACAGATGTGGCACCGGTTTGTTGCGTATTCGAAGTAGTATGTCCTACATTTTCAACAACAACGGTTTCATGTTATAACCAAATACCAACAGCAGCAATCTTAACGGTAAATGAGTTTGAAGCTTTAGGGAATGGTGATGGAGTTATTGGAAATGCTCCTTGTGGCGTAATCGAAATTACAGCTTCAAACGGAGAGGCTCCAGTTTGTAATGGAACTGTAATAAGAACGTATACAATAACAGAATACGCAGATACAAATCATAATAAAATACGTGATAATGGTGAAAATACAATTTTGAATAGTAGTGTTTGTACACAAAATTTCACAATAAACAGATCTGATTTTGTTATGCCGGTCAATGGAGGTTCAACAGTAGCTTGTGCTGCTGCTGTTACTGCACCAACAGTGCCTGTTGTAACCGATAATTGTGGTAATGTATTAGTACCGTCGTCACCTGTTATATCTACTATACCTACCTGTAATGGTGTCGAAACGTATACCTATACATTTACAGATTGTAAAGGAAATACACACGATTGGGTTTACACGTACACGATAGATAATACAGTTGCGCCAACAGGAACAGTACCTGCTAATTTAACTTTGCAGTGTATGGCAGATGTTCCGGTTGCTAATATAAATGCAGTTACAAATACGAAATCAAATTGTAATGGAACCATTGCTGTTACGGTAGCCGATACCAACAATGGAGGTACAGGATGCAAAGGGAATCCGTATATTGTCACTAGGACTTATACACTAACAGATTGTGGTGGTTTATCAACTAATTTAGTGCAGACCATTACAGTAGCTGATACTATGGCACCAGTTTTCGTAGAGGTATTACCTGCAAATACAACTGTTGATTGTTCAGCAGCAATTCCGGCAGCAGTAACACTTACTGCGATTGATAATTGTGCTGCAGCAACCGTTACTTATAATGAAGTTAGGATTAATGGAAGTTGTTCAGGAAATTATCAATTACAAAGAACCTGGACAGCTGCTGATACATGCGGAAATACAATAACACATACTCAGGTTGTAACAGTAAAAGATACCACAGCTCCGGTTTTTGTAGCCCCTTTACCGGCTGCTGTAGTAGATGCCAATTGTGCTACAATTCCGCCAGTAGCAACGCTTACGGCTACCGATACTTGTGGAACCGCTACAGTTGATTATTCCGAAACCAGAGAGGATGGGGATTGCAGCAGCAGGTATACGCTTATTCGCACCTGGATCGCAAGCGATACTTGTGGAAATGAAACTACTTATACGCAAACAATAAACGTAGGTTGCGTGGCAGAAATTTATAATAGTTTGTCTCCTAATGGTGATGGCATAAATGATACTTTTCAAATTGGAGGTATTGATTGTTTTCCTAATAATAGTGTGAAAATTTTTAACAGATACGGTACTATTGTATATGAGAAAGAAGGTTACGATAATGTAACAGATGTTTTTGAGGGTATCTCAAGCGGAAGAGCAACATTTAAAAAAGGAGACAAGCTTCCAACAGGAACTTATTTTTATACCCTGGAGTATGATAATAAAGGAACACGAGTAACAAAATCAGGTTATCTTTATATTAGTAATTAATAAAATGGATGACCATAAATACTGTAAAATTTAGTATTTATTTGTTTTAAAATAGTTTTGAATGTTAAAAGCTGGTACAGAAAATTTCTGTACCAGCTTTTTTTTGCCCTTTTTAGGGAATAATGGAACCTTTTTGTGATTTTGAATGTCAAAAAACATCTTTTAAAAGCCTTTTTTTTCTGCAATTATGCAAAAAAAACCGTCAAAAAGCATAAAAAAACAAAAAACATATGATATTTCTTACTTTGAAATACGAAATGTCTTAAAGTACAATTTTAAAAACTTATAGGGGCAAAAATAGCTGAATGTTAGATAGACCTTTGCAACGCTAATCGGAAGGCTTATTTTACTCTTTTAAAACGTAAGTAGTTTTAAATTAGACTAGTAGTGTTTGCTTTTTAAAATGTTCTGTCTTTTTCAGATTGGCACGTTTAGAAGTTTAATTAATTAAAAATGATCATGAAATCAAAAATTACATTTGTTTTAATGTTACTTATGTTTTCTGTATTTATGGAAGATACTGCTTTTGCCGGTACTCTGAATGTTCTGGAAAAGAATTCCAATTATACCTATAAAACGAAAGCAGAAAGGACAGCTATTACAAATCCTGTTTGGGGCAATAGTTGGGAACCATCTGGAGATTTTACTACTTTATTAGCAAGAACCTATACTATAACGGTGCAAGGTGAGGATAATAGTATCACTTCAGCTGTTTCTCTTGTGCCTCTTACAGCAGATCAGATAATTGTCGGTAATCCAGCATCGGTTACAATTGGGGAGGTAGTGACTTTTAAAATTACAATTTACAATAGTAATAATGTTGATAAAACGGGAATTAGTGTTGAAAATAAAATAAACTTGAATGCATTGGCAGATATTACTAATATCAGTAATGACGGTTTATTTCAAGGCTCTTCAAATCTAAGAATAAATTGGACAAATTTGACGATCCCTGCAAATGGTAGTTTGGAATTATATTTTACAGCAACAATAGGAAATCCAATAACATCAGCGACAACTTTTGCAAATGACCCTACTGTTACCGATGCAAATGATTCAACACCTATAAATCTTCCAATTCTTAAACTGCCTTTAAATGCAATGAGCTGTCCGGGTAATGAAGAACTAGCAAGATCAGGAAATGCTTCAATTGTTCCGGGAGGATATTTTCGGTTGACATCTAACATTGGTAGTCAAAGTGGACAGGCCTGGAGTCATAACCAGTTGAGTCTGGCAAAAGATTTTAATCTTGAATTTGATGCATTTTTTGGTACAAAAGATACTGGTGCTGATGGTTTTGCTTTTATAATGAAAAGCCCCGATGCAACAGATATAGTAGGAACTGTGGGAGCAGGACTTGGTTATGGCGGAATTGGTGCTCCTGGACGTGGTCATTCTTTTATTATAGAATTTGATACATGGTATAATGGTGAGAAAACAGTTAAAGGGGAAGTTATTGATCTTATCAAAAACGACCATACCGGATTCCGCAGAAATGGTGATTATACACAAAACGGTAAGGTAGGTACTGATGTTGACTTAGGGAATATTGAAGATGGTAGCTGGCATAA
The DNA here is from genome assembly GCF_044007335.1 of Flavobacterium sp. FlaQc-48. Classification (NCBI taxonomy): domain Bacteria; kingdom Pseudomonadati; phylum Bacteroidota; class Flavobacteriia; order Flavobacteriales; family Flavobacteriaceae; genus Flavobacterium; species Flavobacterium sp. FlaQc-48. Next base: position 3,782 of record NZ_JBIPCR010000038.1, read on the forward strand.
AACCAGAATCAATTGGACAGCAGCTACTAAAGAACTCAAAGTTTTTTTAGATGATGTTCTCGTCAATTCTGTAACCAGAGATATAGTGGCTGAGGATTTTGGAGGCAAGCCTTATGTCAATTATGGATATACGGCCAGTACAGGGGGGTTCAGTAATGAACATGCAGTTTGTATTCAAAAGGTTACTACCTGTAATGCGGGAAAAACAGCTCCGGTATTAAGTGCAGCTGCTGCTCAGCCTATTTGTATGCCGGGGACTACCTTTGATTTAAATTCATTAGTAACAAGTCCAACACCGGCAGGGATATCATTGGTATGGTATACAGATGCATTCCATCAGACTGAAGTTTATGCTACACCGGCGCAGGCCGTTGCGGGTACCTATTATGCTTTTTATTACGATCCGGTTAACGATTGTTTTTCTCCCAGAACGGCTGCAGTTGTTTTGGAATCGTGTCTAATACCTGCTTCAGGTATTTCAATTACCAAACACGGACAGTTTGTCGATGTTAATAAAGACGGAAAAACCAATGTTGGTGACAGGGTAGAATACACCTTTGTGGTTACAAACACAGGAAATACAACCCTTAAAAATATCACGGTAAGTGATCCTAAGGCAACTATAAGTGGAGGGCCATTGGCCCAATTGGCTCCGGGAGCAGAAGATGTTACAACCTTTACCGGTATTCATATTGTAACACAATCTGATATTGATGCAGGTGCCGTATACAACTTAGCTACCGCAACTGGAACACCACCAAGTGGCCCAAATGTAAGTGACACATCCACCGATCCTCTGCCATGTACTACATGCGCACCAGATCCAGGTTGTCCAACTTGTACGATTACGCCATTGGCCCCTGCTTCGGGTATTTCAATTACCAAACACGGAGTATTTGTCGATGTTAATAAAGACGGAAAAACCAATGTTGGGGACAGGGTAGAATACACCTTTGTGGTTAAGAACACAGGAAATACAACCCTTAAAAATATCACGGTAAGTGATCCTAAGGCAACTATAAGTGGAGGGCCATTGGCCCAATTGGCTCCGGGAGCAGAAGATGTTACAACCTTTACCGGTATTCATATTG
>NZ_JBIPCR010000039.1:0-3056 GCF_044007335.1 Flavobacterium sp. FlaQc-48
GACTTTTATCTTTTGACTAAAAGACTGCCCGCGACGGGCAAATATCTTAACATACTGAGATAAAGAAAAGTATTTTTATTTAGTATTTTTAGAAAGTTTCTTCCTCCCGATTGCTCGGGAGGAAAAGGGTGTACATAAGCTTACGGATTATTAGTACTACTCGACTATGACATTACTGCCTTTACATCTATAGCCTATCAACGTGGTCATCTTCCACGATCCTTAAAAGAAATCTCATCTTGTGGTGGGTTTCGCGCTTATATGCTTTCAGCGCTTATCCCTTCCAAACGTAGCTACTCTGCGGTGCCCCTGGCGGGACAACAGATACACTAGAGGTTTGTCCAATTCGGTCCTCTCGTACTAGAATCAGATCCACTCAAATTTCTAACGCCCACAGTAGATAGAGACCGAACTGTCTCACGACGTTCTGAACCCAGCTCGCGTGCCACTTTAATGGGCGAACAGCCCAACCCTTGGGACCTTCTCCAGCCCCAGGATGTGACGAGCCGACATCGAGGTGCCAAACCCCCCCGTCGATATGAGCTCTTGGGGGAGATCAGCCTGTTATCCCCGGCGTACCTTTTATCCTTTGAGCGATGGCCCTTCCATGCGGAACCACCGGATCACTATGCTCTACTTTCGTACCTGATCGACCTGTATGTCTCTCAGTCAAGCTCCCTTATGCCATTGCACTCTACGCACGGTTACCAAGCGTACTGAGGGAACCTTTAGAAGCCTCCGTTACTCTTTTGGAGGCGACCACCCCAGTCAAACTACCCACCAAGCAATGTCCCCCGCAAAACGGGGTTAGGCCTCAGATAAACAAAGGGTTGTATTTCAACAATGACTCCACAACGCCTGGCGACGCCACTTCACAGTCTCCAACCTATCCTACACATCATTTATCCAAGGTCAATACTAAGCTATAGTAAAGGTGCACAGGGTCTTTTCGTCCCACTGCGGGTAAACGGCATCTTCACCGTTACTACAATTTCACCGAGCTCATGGCTGAGACAGTGTCCAGATCGTTACACCATTCGTGCAGGTCGGAACTTACCCGACAAGGAATTTCGCTACCTTAGGACCGTTATAGTTACGGCCGCCGTTTACTGGGGCTTCAATTCAATGCTTCTCCGAAGATAACATCTCCTCTTAACCTTCCAGCACCGGGCAGGTGTCAGGCCCTATACTTCATCTTACGATTTTGCAGAGCCCTGTGTTTTTGATAAACAGTCGCCTGGACCTCTTCACTGCGGCCAGCTTGCGCTGGCGACCTTTCTCCCGAAGTTACAGGTCTATTTTGCCTAATTCCTTAGCCATGAATCTCTCGAGCACCTTAGGATTCTCTCCTCAACTACCTGTGTCGGTTTACGGTACTGGTACTAATTACCTGAAGTTTAGAGGTTTTTCTTGGAAGCCCTTAGGCGCACTATCTCTTTGTCCGAAGACTCCGAGTACTATCGTATTTCCCCAAGACGCGTGGATTTGCCTGCGCATCTTATAGGTAGGTACTTCAACGAACTATTCCGTCAGTTCGCGGCGCTTTCATCACTCCGTCACCCCATCACAGTAATTAGTAGTACGGGAATATTAACCCGTTAGCCATCGACTGTCCCTTTCGGGTTCGCCTTAGGACCAGACTAACCCACAGCTGATTAGCATAGCTGTGGAAACCTTAGTTTTTCGGTGTGCGGGTTTCTCGCCCGCATTATCGTTACTTATGCCTACATTTTCTTTTCTAACCAGTCCAGCATACCTGACGATACACCTTCAACCCTGTTAGAATGCTCCCCTACCACTTAGAGTAAACTCTAAATCCATAGCTTCGGTAATACACTTATGCCCGATTATTATCCATGCTCGTCCGCTCGACTAGTGAGCTGTTACGCACTCTTTAAATGAATGGCTGCTTCCAAGCCAACATCCTAGCTGTCTGGGCAGACAAACCTCGTTCTTTCAACTTAGTGTATATTTGGGGACCTTAGCTGATGGTCTGGGTTCTTTCCCTCTCGGACTTGGACCTTAGCACCCAAGCCCTCACTGCTGTGAAACATTATATAGCATTCGGAGTTTGTCAGGAATTGGTAGGCGGTGAAGCCCCCGCATCCAATCAGTAGCTCTACCTCTATATAACTTTATGCACAGCGCTGCACCTAAATGCATTTCGGGGAGTACGAGCTATTTCCGAGTTTGATTGGCCTTTCACCCCTACCCACAGGTCATCCGAAGACTTTTCAACGTCAACCGGTTCGGTCCTCCACTGTGTGTTACCACAGCTTCAACCTGCCCATGGGTAGATCACACGGTTTCGCGTCTAACACTACTGACTAAAGCGCCCTATTCAGACTCGCTTTCGCTACGGATCCGTGGCTTAACCACTTAACCTTGCCAGCAACGTTAACTCGTAGGCTCATTATGCAAAAGGCACGCCGTCACCCCACGAAAGGGCTCCGACCGCTTGTAAGCGTATGGTTTCAGGATCTATTTCACTCCGTTATTCACGGTTCTTTTCACCTTTCCCTCACGGTACTGGTTCACTATCGGTCTCTCAGGAGTATTTAGCCTTAGCGGATGGTCCCGCCAAATTCAGACAGGGTTTCACGTGCCCCGCCCTACTCAGGATACCACTATCTATTATACTCGTTACCCATACGGGGCTATCACCCTCTTTGGCGTCACTTTCCAGTAACTTCCGGTTCCTTGTACATAAAATCTCGTGGTCCTACAACCCCAACATTGCCGTAACAACATTGGTTTGGGCTAATCCGCGTTCGCTCGCCACTACTTACGGAATCACTTTTGTTTTCTTCTCCTCCGCCTACTTAGATGTTTCAGTTCAGCGGGTTTGCCCACCTATCGGTGTACTATGTCTTCAACATAGTGGGTTGCCCCATTCAGGTATCTGCGGATCAATCGGTGTGTGCCCGTCCCCGCAGCTTTTCGCAGCTTATCACGCCTTTCATCGCCTCTGAGAGCCAAGGCATCCCCCATACGCCCTTATTTTGCTTATTGTACCAATCATAAAATTAATTATGACCGTTTTTTTTTGTCTTTTA
>NZ_JBIPCR010000040.1:0-2464 GCF_044007335.1 Flavobacterium sp. FlaQc-48
CCTGTTTCAGGCACCATAGAGAACTATTCAGGCATTCAGAAAGGTTCTTTCATAAATGCATCACAGCCAATAGCTACAATTTCATCAACAGATCAGCTTATTGTAGAATGCAATGTTTCTCCAAATGACATTGGTCTTATTAGAAAAAATCAAAAAGTAAAATTTCAGTTAGATGCTTTCAACTACAATCAATGGGGATTGCTGGAAGGAAAGGTAATCGATATTGACCGTAATATCACGCTACAGAACGATCAGGCTTTCTTTAAAGTACGCTGTGCCTTAAAATCAAAAACCTTACAGTTAAAATCAGGTTATCAGGCTAATGTTTCAAAAGGAATGACCTTAACAACAAGATATATAATAACGAGAAGAAGTTTATTCGATCTGTTATTTGACAAAATAGACAATTGGTTAAACCCCAAACAAATATCAAATAATCAATAAAAATGGCTTCATTAAAAATAAAACAACATGATATTAAAGATTGTGGTGCTGCTTGTCTGGCTTCTATTGGAAACCATTTTAAAGTTAATCTGCCTATAGCCAGAATACGCCAGTTTGCCAATACAGATAAACGCGGTACAAATGTTTTGGGGATCATAGAAGGAGCCGAAAAAATGGGTTTTACTGCAAAAGGCGTAAAAGGGGCTTTGGATGCATTGGATAAAATTCCGCTTCCGGCAATTGCCCATATTGTGACCAAAGAACAGCTGCAGCATTATGTAGTAATTTACAAAGTAGAAAAATCTAAAATCACGGTCATGGATCCCGGTCCTGGAAAATTAGAACTTTATAGTTTCGAAGAATTTCAAAAAATATGGTCAGGGGTATTGATTCTCTTTGCTCCAAGCGATAATTTTAAAACAATAAACGAAAAAACCTCACCACTAAAAAGGTTCTGGGACCTGATTCAGCCCCATAAAACGATTTTACTCCAGGCTTTGGTTGGGGCAATACTATTTACTGTTTTGGGATTGGCAATGTCTGTTTACATACAAAAAATAACAGACTATGTTTTGGTAGACGGCAATAGAAATCTGCTTAATTTATTGAGCTTTTCTATGATTGCTATTGTTTTATTACAGGCTTATATAGGTTCTAAAAAGAGCATTTTTGTGATGAAAACCGGGCAGTTAATCGATGCTAAACTGATTCTTGGATATTACAAACATTTACTGCATTTGCCACAACGTTTTTTCGATACGATGCAAATAGGAGAAATTACTTCCCGAATAAACGATGCTGTAAAAATACGTTCGTTTATAAACGAAGTAGCCATTGAAATGATTGTCAATATATTCATTGTCATTTTTTCATTTGTATTAATGTTCACGTATTACTGGAAACTGGCACTGGTTATTCTTCTTGTCATTCCATTCTATACAGCGATATATTTTATTTTAAATAAATTCAATAAAAAAGTCGAACGAAATATTATGGAGAATGCAGCCGAACTGCAAACGCAACTAGTCGAAAGCATTACCCATGTCAGAACGGTGAAAGAATTTGGAATAGAAGAATTTTCAAATCTAAAAACAGAAAATAAATTTGTAAAACTCTTATTTACCACTTATAAATCAGGTCTGAACGGAATCTTTGCCGGTACATCGACACAGTTTCTGGCCTCTGCGTTTACTGTGGTTTTAATGTGGATAGGATCGGGTTATGTAATCGACAGGGCGATTACTCCGGGCGAATTGTTTTCGTTCTATGCTTTGATTGGTTATTTTACTTCGCCTGTCGCCTCTTTGATAAGTATGAATAAAACAGCACAAAATGCATTAATTGCAGCAGACCGGCTTTTTGAAATTATGGATTTAGAAAGAGAAGAAACAGAAAACAAGATCGAATTGCAAAAAGAAAATTTAGGAGATATAAGATTTGAAAATGTCTCTTTTAGATATGGATCACGCCTGGAAGTTTTTAAAAATTTCAATGCAGTATTCAAAAAGAATGAAACTACGGCTATTGTAGGGGAAAGCGGTAGCGGAAAAACAACTTTAATCTCATTGCTGCAAAACTTATATCCAATAAAAGAAGGTAAAATATATATTGGGGAATATGATACAAACTTTATTCACTACCAAAGCCTAAGGAAAGTAGTAGGTGTGATTCCGCAGCAGCTTAATTTGTTTTCGGGAAATATTATTGAAAATATTGCTTTAGGCGATTCATTTCCCAATATTCAAAGAATTTTAGACTTATCAAAACAGCTGGGAATAACAGACTTTGTCGAAAAATTACCCAATGGTTTTGAAACGCAGATTGGTGAAAATGGCGCGATGCTTTCCGGAGGCCAAAAGCAAAGAGTAGCAATTGCAAGGGCACTATACAAAAATCCGGATATTTTGTTAATGGACGAAGCAACATCTTCATTAGATACAAGTTCTGAAATGATCGTTAAACAAACCATAGATAACTTCAAAAAACAAGGAAAAACTATAATTATTATTGCACATCGTTT
>NZ_JBIPCR010000041.1:0-1830 GCF_044007335.1 Flavobacterium sp. FlaQc-48
ATGGTTCAGACTTATCCAGCAAAGAATATGCAGCACCACGTAATGAAACGGAAGAACAGTTAGCTGTAATCTGGCAGGAAATATTAGGGATTGATAAAGTAGGAATTCATGATAATTTCTTTGAATTAGGCGGTCATAGTTTATTGGCTACGCGTTTAGTCTCTATGATTCGTAAAGAACTGTCTAAAGAGATTGAAATTGCTGATATTTTTATCTATACCACGATTTCTGAATTAGGGACTCATATATCCACCCAGTCGGCAGGGGTTTTATTACCGGGAATTGTTGCAGTGGAGCGCCCGGCTCGTATTCCTTTATCGTTTAGTCAGGAACGACTATGGTTTTTGGATCAGCTGCAGGGCAGTACAGAATATCACATTCCTATAGTTCTTGGTTTAGAAGGAGCGTTAGAGGTATCAATACTGGAACAAACCTTGCAAGAGATTGTTTCGCGTCATGAAGTTTTACGTAGTTTACTTCTATCAGAAGACGGAATCGGTTATCAGGAAATTATCAATGCCGAGGGCTGGTCATTGGATAGCGCCATTGTATCGGATGAGTTATTATTAGAAAAAAATATAGCAGACTATGTGAATAAACCTTTTGATTTATCAAAAGATTACAAGCTGCGAGCGTGTTTGTATACATTAGATAATGAGAAGTATGTATTGGTTTGCGTTTTCCATCATATTGCCAGTGATGGCTGGTCAGATGGAATCCTGACCAATGAGTTTGTGGAATTGTACGGTGCTCTGCAATCTGGCCGCGAGGCAGTTTTACCAGAGCTTAGTTTACAATATGCAGATTATGCCATCTGGCAGCGCAGGTATTTAGAAGGTGAGGTTTTAGAGAATCAGTTATCCTATTGGGAAGCAAAACTAAGTGGCGTAAATACCTTGTCTTTACCAACGGATTATGTTCGTCCTTCTGTACAAAACAATACTGGAGCAGTTGTTTCTTTAACGTTAGACGATAACCTGAGAACTTCATTAAATTCTATATGTCAGGAAGAAGGCGTAACGCTGTTTATGGTAATGTTATCTGCTTTCAAGATATTGTTATCGCAATATAGCGGACAGGATGATATTTGTGTAGGAACACCTATTGCGAATCGAACACAATCGGAGTTAGAAGGAATGATAGGCTTTTTTGTCAATACTTTAGCACTTCGCAGTGATTTAAGCGGCAATCCTAGCTTTAGAGATTTATTGACAAGAGTAAAACAGACAACTCTGGAAGGTTATGACCATCAGCTTGCACCTTTTGAGAAGGTTGTAGATCGGGTGGTTACGACCCGTGATATGAGTATGAGCCCATTGTTTCAAGTGATGTTTTCCTTACATAATAATAAAGAAAGTAAAGATGTAGCTTTAGAAGGCTTGACCTTATCATCACATGATATTGAAGTGGTAAGTTCTCAATTTGATTTGTCACTTAGTGTATCAGAGAGTAACAAAGGTATTTCATTAGGAATAAATTATTGTACAGCTTTATTTGATAAAACTACGATCGACCGTATGCTGCAGCATTATCAGAAGCTGTTGGTTAGTATTGCAGGGAATATCACTCAGCCGCTAAGCAATCTATCGATGCTCACCAAAGAAGAATCACATCAATTATTATATGAATTTAATGATACTGATGTTGCCTATCCATTAGATAAGACCGTAGTAGATTTGTTCACCGAACAGGTTAAACGAACACCAAATGCTATTGCAGTTGTTTATGGACATGAAGAATTAAGTTATAAAGAATTAGATCAACGCTCCAATCAGTTGGGGCATTATTTACGCGAACAAGGCGTAGAGCCGGATGATCTTGTGGGTATTT
>NZ_JBIPCR010000042.1:0-1325 GCF_044007335.1 Flavobacterium sp. FlaQc-48
TATATACTTGAAGATTCGAGCGTAAGCTTTCTTCTTTACAGTGAAGATTCTTTACTTTCTAAGTTATCTGTTTCAGAATTTATTTTTCTCTTAGATATTACAGAATCCTATACTTATGAATCATCGGCTATTTCGTATGAAATGACACCTGCTTCAGCAGCTTATGTTATGTATACTTCAGGCACCACGGGGAATCCAAAAGGAGTGATCGTTACACATGGCAATATTGTTAGTTTGTGTACAAGTTGTGATTATACAGTTTTAAATTCAGCTACTGTTTGGCTGTCCACCGGTTCTATTGCTTTTGATGCTACTACCTTGGAGTTTTGGGGTACTTTATTAAATGGAGGCCAATTAGTATTAGCAGATACAAATTCGTTATTAGAGATCAAAAGTTTAAAAGATCTTATAATCACACATAAAGTTACCACTATGTGGATGACTGCTTCCTGGTTTCATCAGGTAGTTGAAGAAGATTTATCTGTTTTCGCATCTCTTGGTTCTTTACTGGTTGGAGGAGATGTAGTCTTGTTCACTTATACCAATAAGTTAAAAGAACTATATCCGGCTCTTGAGATTATCAATGGTTATGGTCCTACAGAGAATACTACATTTTCTACTACCTATAGTATTGACAAAGTAACAGAAAAGGCTCTTCCTATCGGGAAACCGATAAAAAACAGCCACGTATACATTACAGATTCTGGATTAAATTTAGTACCTGTTGGAGTGGTGGGAGAGTTATGTGTTGGCGGAAGTGGAGTAGCCTTAGGTTATTTGAATCAACCTGAGCTTACATCAGAAAAATTTATATCAAATCCATTTAAAACAGGCGAACGAATTTACAAGACAGGGGATTTAGCCCGCTGGTTACCGGATGGCAATATTGAGTTTATTGGCAGAAAAGATGATCAGGTTAAAATCCGCGGCTATCGAGTAGAGCTGGGCGAGATTGAGAATGTATTGTCATCCTTATCTGGAGTAACACAATGTTGTGTACTGGCTAAGGAGGATACAAATGGCACTAAGAGTCTAGTGGGTTATGTCGTCTTGGAAGATGCATTAAACAAAGAAGCTTTACAGGAACAATTAAAGCTAAGCTTGCCGGAGTATATGGTTCCTCAATTGTGGGTGACTTTAGATACGATGCCATTAACCAGTAATGGAAAGCTGGATAAAAAGGCTTTACCGGATCCGGATGGTTCAGACTTATCCAGCAAAGAATATGCAGCACCACGTAATGAAACGGAAGAACAGTTAGCTGTAATCTGGCAGGAAATATTAGGGATTGATAAAGTAGGAATTCATGATAATTTCTTTGAATT
>NZ_JBIPCR010000043.1:0-1257 GCF_044007335.1 Flavobacterium sp. FlaQc-48
AACAAAACAGGGTGTATTTGTAGACAGCAATGGTAACGGAATAACCAATGTGGGGGACAGGGTCGAATATACTTTTGTAGTGACCAATACAGGAAATACAACCTTAACCCATATTACAGTGACAGATGATAATGCCGTTGTCACCGGAGGCCCTTTGGCAAGTTTAGGGGTTGGGGCTATAGACGCAACAACATTTAAAGCAGTACACCTTATAACACAAGCTGATATTGATGCAGCATTGGTTTATAATTTAGCTATTATAGCAGCAACACCATCAAGTGGTCCGGATATTACTGAAACATCCACAGATCCTGTTCCGTGTACTGCCTGTCCGGTTGATCCTGCCTGTCCGGATTGTACCATAACACCTTTAACGCCAGTATCAAGCATTGCTATTATTAAAAAAGCAGTGTTTACAGACGAAAATAAAGATGGATATACACAAGTTGGAGAAACCATAAAATATAGTTTTGAAATTAAAAATACAGGACAAACTTCCTTAACGAATGTTATAGTTACGGATAATCTGGCCGGTTTAGTTTTATCAGGCAGCCCTGTCAATTTAGCAGTGGGAGAAGTAAACAACACAAGCTTTACGGGCGTTTATACAATTACCCAGGCTGATATTAATGCAGGATCTGTAGCCAATCAGGCTATGGTAGAAGCAACAACACCTTCGGGGGCAAAAGTTAATGATCTTTCTGATAATGATAGTTTTACTGGTGACGGCAGCACCGTAATTGATATTACAGATTGTGTTATTGAAGTTTTTAATGCCGTATCTCCAAACGCTGATGGATTTAATGATGTGTTTAGTATAAAAGGATTAGAATGTTATCCTGACAACACTGTTGAGATTTATAACCGTTGGGGAGTAAAAGTCTTTGAAACCAATAATTATAATTCTAATGGAAACGTTTTTAAAGGATACTCAGATGGTAGAGCAACCATTTCCAGAAATGAAATATTGCCGGATGGCACGTATTTCTACACCTTAAAATATCTGGACAACACCTCTGTATGGCATTCTAAATCTGGCTACTTGTATATAAATAAATAATTCAGAAAACGGGGGAGATTTATTCTCCCTGTTTATAAACTTAAGACTTATGAGAACAAAATTATTTTCTTTCGTCATAATGTTTGTCACGCTTGCGGGTTATGGGCAGCAGGATGCACAGTTTACGCAATACATGTACAACGCGATCAACATCAATCCGGCTTATGCGGGTTCGCGTGGTGCTTTAAGTATTTTTG
>NZ_JBIPCR010000044.1:0-1187 GCF_044007335.1 Flavobacterium sp. FlaQc-48
TTGTTTATTTATTATTGAAATATGATTTTTCTTGTTGTCGTAAAATCGTTTTCTAAAGTTATTTTCACTAATAGAACCTGATTAGCTGATGGCAGGTTTTGGATCTGTAATTCGGTACTGCCAACTTTCTTTTTAGTGTAAATCAGTTTTCCGGTGATATCATAGATCGTAACTTCTTTGATGTTTTCTTTTGAGCAAACAAGATTGATTACCTTATTTTTTACCGAAACTAAAATACCATCTTCCTGATTTTCAAAATCCCCGGTTCCTAATGTTTTGGCAGTATATCTCAAGACCAGTCGATCTGTAAAAGTTCCGATGGTAGTTTTAAAAGTATAGTTGCCGGTTCTTAGATCATGAAGAGCCCCTGTAGTTTTATCTTCGATATAAATAGCCTGATTGTTCATATTGTCATCAACTTCATCGATCGAGATGGTATAATCGCCCTCAACCGTAGTTCTGTAACCCAGTGGAACAATATCAGTATCTGTAAACGGCAGTGCGCGTCCCTGAATTACAAATTTCTCCGTGTTACTTACGCTATAAAAATCAAGGTACGGATTGGCATCAAAAGAAAGTCCGTCATATTTGGTATCATAATCATTAGTTGCGCCTTGAATGTAACCCACCAGTAATTGCTTGAAAGCTCCTGCTTCATTGGCCATGTTTAACCAGATACGATGCTTTTCTATCGCCTCTGTTTTTGAGGTATTTGCAGTTCTGAAAAACTGACCATTATTAGTTCCGCCTACACGCATACCATTGTTGAAGTTTACCTTTCCTCCCGGGCTTAGCACATTTACATAAAAGGCCTGTCCTGCGGCAATAAATCCTGTTGGCTTTTTACCGTAATCCAATGCCGGATTAGAATTATAAGCCGGATCTGATTTTGCAGATACTCCGCCACTTAGATTATAAGCCGCATAATCATCTACGGTATATTGCTGTGTTGGTGTTGGTTTTGCCGGGGTATTGTGTGTCCAGAAGTAAATGGTTCCATTCAATATCGCATTCTGACCTATAAGGTCATCGGCACTTAAAGCAGATGGATAAGGATTTCCTATTAAATGGTAATTTCCGGCTATTAATACTTCTCCCTGCAGGTCCCCATTATTAGGAACGCCTTTAAAAAGGGCAGTAAAAGTTTGTCTGGTGAGATTATTGTAAGTGTCCGGACCACGAATGAT
>NZ_JBIPCR010000045.1:0-1155 GCF_044007335.1 Flavobacterium sp. FlaQc-48
GTTTGGAAACAGATCTTTCGCAAGACAATTTACAAGGTGCTGCATGGTTGTCGTCAGCTCGTGCCGTGAGGTGTCAGGTTAAGTCCTATAACGAGCGCAACCCCTGTTGTTAGTTGCCAGCGAGTCATGTCGGGAACTCTAACAAGACTGCCAGTGCAAACTGTGAGGAAGGTGGGGATGACGTCAAATCATCACGGCCCTTACGCCTTGGGCTACACACGTGCTACAATGGCCGGTACAGAGAGCAGCCACTGGGCGACCAGGAGCGAATCTATAAAACCGGTCACAGTTCGGATCGGAGTCTGCAACTCGACTCCGTGAAGCTGGAATCGCTAGTAATCGGATATCAGCCATGATCCGGTGAATACGTTCCCGGGCCTTGTACACACCGCCCGTCAAGCCATGGAAGCTGGGGGTGCCTGAAGTCGGTGACCGCAAGGAGCTGCCTAGGGTAAAACTGGTAACTAGGGCTAAGTCGTAACAAGGTAGCCGTACCGGAAGGTGCGGCTGGAACACCTCCTTTCTAGAGCCTCGAGTGTTAGCAGTAATGCACGCTGAGGAAAAAAGAAGAAGCTTTAAAGGTTTTGATTTTAAGACTATTTTACTCTTGCTGTTAGTTCAAATAATAAATTTTAAGTAAAACAGAGTCTCGTAGCTCAGCTGGTTAGAGTACTACACTGATAATGTAGGGGTCGGCAGTTCGAGTCTGCCCGGGACTACTCTTTAACTTAAAAAAAAAGGAAATTTTAGAAGTTGAGCATTTATGAGCATTCATAACTCATAATTCATAACTCATCATTTAAAAATGGGGGATTAGCTCAGCTGGCTAGAGCGCCTGCCTTGCACGCAGGAGGTCAACGGTTCGACTCCGTTATTCTCCACAAATTTAGTCGAAAGACTAAAGTCTGAAAGTCAAAAGTATGACTTTATGACCTTAGACTTTACAGCTTTCGAGATAAATAAAGTTCATTGACATATTGAGATAAGAAAATAATAAAAAGTAGAAAGCGTTTTTTACAATTTTATTGTAAAAGACAAAAAAAAACGGTCATAATTAATTTTATGATTGGTACAATAAGCAAAATAAGGGCGTATGGGGGATGCCTTGGCTCTCAGAGGCGATGAAAGGCGTGATAAGCTGCGAAAAGCTGCGGG
>NZ_JBIPCR010000046.1:0-1134 GCF_044007335.1 Flavobacterium sp. FlaQc-48
TGACTCGCTGGCAACTAACAACAGGGGTTGCGCTCGTTATAGGACTTAACCTGACACCTCACGGCACGAGCTGACGACAACCATGCAGCACCTTGTAAATTGTCTTGCGAAAGATCTGTTTCCAAACCGGTCAATCTACATTTAAGCCTTGGTAAGGTTCCTCGCGTATCATCGAATTAAACCACATGCTCCACCGCTTGTGCGGGCCCCCGTCAATTCCTTTGAGTTTCATTCTTGCGAACGTACTCCCCAGGTGGGATACTTATCACTTTCGCTTAGCCACTGAGATTGCTCCCAACAGCTAGTATCCATCGTTTACGGCGTGGACTACCAGGGTATCTAATCCTGTTCGCTACCCACGCTTTCGTCCATCAGCGTCAATCAATTAGTAGTAACCTGCCTTCGCAATTGGTATTCCATGTAATCTCTAAGCATTTCACCGCTACACTACATATTCTAGTTACTTCCTAATAATTCAAGTTTAACAGTATCAATGGCCGTTCCACCGTTGAGCGATGGGCTTTCACCACTGACTTATTAAACCGCCTACGGACCCTTTAAACCCAATGATTCCGGATAACGCTTGGATCCTCCGTATTACCGCGGCTGCTGGCACGGAGTTAGCCGATCCTTATTCTTACGATACCGTCAAGCTACTTCACGAAGTAGTGTTTCTTCTCGTATAAAAGCAGTTTACAATCCATAGGACCGTCATCCTGCACGCGGCATGGCTGGATCAGGCTTGCGCCCATTGTCCAATATTCCTCACTGCTGCCTCCCGTAGGAGTCTGGTCCGTGTCTCAGTACCAGTGTGGGGGATCTCCCTCTCAGGACCCCTACCCATCGTAGCCTTGGTAAGCCGTTACCTTACCAACTAGCTAATGGGACGCATGCTCATCTTTTACCGTTGTGACTTTAATATAATCTCGATGCCGAGTCTATATACTATGAGGTATTAATCCAAATTTCTCTGGGCTATCCCTCTGTAAAAGGTAGATTGCATACGCGTTACGCACCCGTGCGCCGGTCTCTAAATCCGAAGACTTATACCCCTCGACTTGCATGTGTTAAGCCTGCCGCTAGCGTTCATCCTGAGCCAGGATCAAACTCTTCATCGTATATTGTTTGCTTGAT
>NZ_JBIPCR010000047.1:0-880 GCF_044007335.1 Flavobacterium sp. FlaQc-48
GTATTGGTTTGGTTTTAAGTAGTGGTGTTAGTAGTAAAGTTATAAAAGAGAAGAAAGATGTTTCTACTTTTCTATTAGATAAAGATTGGGATCTTATCTCTGGCTACTCTACAGGGAAACTCAGCAATGTATTGTCTGCATCTGATTTAGCCTATGTTATATATACTTCCGGAAGTACTGGTACTCCTAAGGGAGTGATGAATGAACATGGAGGTATTGTGAACCGCTTATTATGGACACAATCGCATTATGAACTTAAGAGTGATGATGCAATCCTACAGAAGACATCTTTTAGTTTTGATGTATCAGTATGGGAATTTTTATGGGCTATTAGTTGTGGGGCACGATTGGTTTTTGCCAAACCGGAAGGACACAAAGATGTTGAGTATTTAAAATACATTATAGAAAAGGAAAATATCACGACGATTCATTTTGTTCCTTCGATGTTGAGGGTTTTCTTAGAAGACATCAAATTAGGAGATTGTAGTTCCTTAAAGCAGGTTTTGTGTAGTGGGGAAGCTTTACAGGTAGATCAGGTAATATTATTTAAGGATAAATTCAAGAATGTTCGATTAGATAATTTATATGGGCCTACAGAGGCAGCAATTGATGTAAGTTCATGGGAAGTACCACTAGAAGACTCTTTATCTCAAATTCTAATAGGAAAACCAGTAGCCAATACAAGTTTATATGTTTTAGATAATCAAAACCAATTATTACCAATAGGAGTAATAGGTGAATTATGTATAGGAGGTGTTCAGGTAGCGAGAGGCTATTTGAACAAGGAAGAACTAACTAAAGAGAAGTTTATAGTAAGTCCATTTAAGGAAGGTGAACGAATTTATAAGACAGGCGATTTAGCGCGTTGGCTGCCGGATGG
>NZ_JBIPCR010000048.1:0-864 GCF_044007335.1 Flavobacterium sp. FlaQc-48
TTCGTCATAATGTTTGTCACGCTTGCGGGTTATGGGCAGCAGGATGCACAGTTTACGCAATACATGTACAACGCGATCAACATCAATCCGGCTTATGCGGGTTCGCGTGGTGCTTTAAGTATTTTTGGGTTGTATCGTACCCAGTGGGTTGGGCTTGACGGAGCTCCTGAAACCAGCAGTTTTTCAGTAAATACCCCTATAAACAATAGCAACCTGGGAGTAGGAGTATCTTTAGTCAATGATAAAATAGGCCCAACCAATGAGAACAATTTATCGGTAGACCTTTCTTATACGGTTCAGACTTCTGCCGATTTTAAACTTTCTTTTGGGATCAAGGGAACGGCAAACTTGTTCAATCTGGATATGAGCAAACTAAATCCCGAAGATCAGGGCGATCCGCAGTTTCAGGATCTCAGCAATAAATTTTCTCCCAATGTCGGGGCCGGGGTTTACTGGCATTCAGATAAGGCGTACATAGGTTTATCAGTCCCTAATTTTATAGAAACCAATCGTTATGACGATAATGATGTGGCGATTTACAAAGACAAGATCAACTATTATCTAATGGCCGGATATGTATTTGATCTGGATCAGTACCAAAACATAAAATTCAAACCCGCCGTACTGGGCAAAATGGTCGAAGGTGCGCCTTTGCAGGTCGATATTTCGGCCAATTTCATGTTCATCGAGAAATTTGTGGTTGGTGTAGCCTATAGATGGAGCGCCTCTGTAAGTGCGATGGTGGGTTTTCAAATCACAGACGGGCTTTATTTGGGATACGGTTATGATCGTGAAACCACCAACCTGAACAATTACAATTCCGGATCACATGAAATATTCCTGCGTTATGAATTCTTCAAAAAC
>NZ_JBIPCR010000049.1:0-702 GCF_044007335.1 Flavobacterium sp. FlaQc-48
CTGCTGCAAATACCTGATGGGGTTTTATCCTGGCAATAATTTCTTTTACAATTGCAATGTCTTCAGGACCTAACGGATTCTTTTTTACCTGTCCGGTTTCATAAAACGGAAGATCCAAAAAGTGTGTATTTTCATCTTTTAGTCCGATGTATCTTGTGGCTGCATAGGATTCTCTACGTCTGATCAGCCCTTTTAATTTTCGAACTTCAAGGGAATCAATCTGGTTTTCTGATTTGTTGTTCAGGAATTCAATGACTGATTTGAAGTTGATTTTTGTTTTTTCGTCTGTTATAAAATCACTCGATACCTCAGCAAATTTCAAGGCTTCGTCGTCTGTAACAGCTATATTTCCGGAGGTTTGATATACAACATGTACATCGTGCCCTTGTTTGATCAGTTTTGAAAAAGTTCCTCCCATAGAAATCACATCATCATCCGGATGTGGACTAAAAAGAATCACTCGTTTTTTTGCAGGATTGGCTCTTTCCGGACGATGCGAATCATCGGTATTGGGTTTTCCTCCCGGCCATCCTGTGATGGTATGCTGCAAGACGTTGAACATATTGATGTTCAAGTCATAAGCAGAACCTTCCTGCGCCAAAAGGTCAGACATTCCGTTGTTGTTGTAATCACGGTCTGTTAATTTTAAGATCGATTGTTTTGTTTTTTGGCACAACCAAACAATCGCTTTGCTTTTTAATT
>NZ_JBIPCR010000050.1:0-689 GCF_044007335.1 Flavobacterium sp. FlaQc-48
GCCAAAACAAGATAATTATTCGATTCTGCCTTTATTTTGGCAACCGTTCCGTTCAGGTTTTTCAAACGGTCTTCCAGATCTCTTTTTTGATTTTCCCAGCTTAATTTTTGCTGGCTTACAAAGCTCTGTAAAGCTTGTTTGGCTAAACGCAATTCATATTCAGGTTTCTCAAAATCGGCTTTGGCAATAATCTCTTTATCATACAGAATTTTATTGCGGTCATAATTGATTTGTGCTTGTGAGATTTTGCTTTGCAATTCATTTTTACCAAACCGAAACTTCAAGATGTCTTCCCGAGCTGCCGTAGTCAGTAAATGAGATGTTTTATTTTGCAGAAGAGCTGAAATATCATGCAATAAGGCTGAAACGGATCCGGATAATGTATCCTGGGTTTTTTTATCACTCTCCAGATTTTCCTTAGCAATTTTTAAAAGTGTATCTCCTTTTTTTACAAAAGCATTGTTTTTTAAATGAACCCAATTAACCCTGCCACTTACCACCGTTGAAACCGGAACATTATCTGTTACACTTCGAATTATACCACGGCTCTGACTGCTGATATCTACTTTTATTAGGGGTAATAATACTAAAGAAATTAAGATTGCTAAAACAATAATAAGGTAAATCGAAAAGCTTTTTGTTTTGTTTTTTGCAATAAGATTTTCAAGTGTATTTATTGCGTCTGAACT
>NZ_JBIPCR010000051.1:0-686 GCF_044007335.1 Flavobacterium sp. FlaQc-48
ACCTTCCTGCGCCAAAAGGTCAGACATTCCGTTGTTGTTGTAATCACGGTCTGTTAATTTTAAGATCGATTGTTTTGTTTTTTGGCACAACCAAACAATCGCTTTGCTTTTTAATTCCTGTGTCCAGATGCATTCTCCAACTAACCAGGGTGTTTTAAAGCGGGTTAATTCAGATGCTGCAGACTGGTCCAGTACAAATGTGGCATTGGCATGATTTTGTAAAAAGGTAGCCGGAACTTCTGAACTGATATCGCCCTGAATGGTTCTCTTGATGATATCGGATTTGTTTTGTCCCCACGCCATTAGTACAATTCTTTTGGATCTCATGATGGTAGAAACTCCCATGGTAATGGCTCTTTTGGGAACATTGTCTATACCATTAAAATCAGATGAAGCGTCTACTCTTGTAATATGGTCCAAAGTAATGATCCGGGTTCCGGAATTGATGTGCGATCCCGGTTCATTGAAACCTACGTGACCGGTACGCCCAATTCCTAATAATTGAAAATCAAGTCCTCCGGCATTTTTAATATTCATTTCGTAATCGATGCAATATTGATTCAGTTCATCAATAGCAACGGTTCCGTCGGGAATATTAACATTTTCAGGTTTGATGTCAATGTGGTTAAAAAGATGCTGATGCATGAAATAATGATAGCTCTGGTTGTTCTCTTTTGTCATTGGAT
>NZ_JBIPCR010000052.1:0-678 GCF_044007335.1 Flavobacterium sp. FlaQc-48
TTGTATTTTCATCCTGAGCAACCGGCGCGTTATTCCCTACCGGAATAGTCACCGTAGCCGGAGTAACATCTACTGCTCCTAAATTATCGGTAGCCGTAAAGGTAAAACTATCGTTTCCTGTAAATGTCCCACTTGGTGCATAGGTAAGGTTTCCTGCTTGTACCGGTGTCAAAACCTGTCCTGCTGTTACCGCAACTCCGCCTAAGGCTAAAGTTCCGTGAGCCGGTAAAGTAGAAACCGTATAGCTTACTACTGTTCCGTCAGTATCGGTAGCTGTTAAAGCTTTGATAGCCGTAGCTGCTGCTGTAGATGCTATAACTGAATTTGTATTTTCATCCTGAGCAACCGGCGCGTTATTCCCAACAGGAATAGTCACCGTAGCCGGAGTAACATCTACCGCTCCTAAATTATCGGTAGCCGTAAAAGTAAAAGTATCGTTTCCTGTAAATGTCCCACTTGGCGCATAGGTAAGGTTTCCTGCTTGTACCGGTGTCAAAACCTGACCTGCTGTTACCGCAACTCCGCCTAAGGCTAAAGTTCCGTGAGAAGGCAAAGTAGAAACCGTATAACTTACTACTGTTCCGTCAGTATCGGTAGCTGTTAAAGCTTTGATAGCCGTAGCTCCCGCTGTAGATGCTATAACTGAATTTGTATTTTCATCCTGAGCAACCGGCGCGT
>NZ_JBIPCR010000053.1:0-661 GCF_044007335.1 Flavobacterium sp. FlaQc-48
CCATTGTCGCCAAGTTCATCTATAGCCATAACAAAACAGGGTGTATTTGTAGACAGCAATGGTAACGGAATAACCAATGTGGGGGACAGGGTCGAATATACTTTTGTAGTGACCAATACAGGAAATACAACCTTAACCCATATTACAGTGACAGATAATAATGCCGTTGTCACCGGAGGCCCTTTGGCAAGTTTAGGGGTTGGGGCCATAGACGCAACAACATTTAAAGCAGTACACCTTATAACACAAGCTGATATTGATAAGGGAGAAGTCTACAATTTAGCCACTACAACCGGAAAAGATCCGGGCAATAATGACGTACCGGCAACATCAACAGATCCGTTGCCTTGTACAACATGTCCGGTTGATCCTGCCTGTCCGGATTGTACCATTACCCCATTGTCGCCAAGTTCATCTATAGCCATCACAAAACAAGGTGTATTTGTAGACAGCAATGGTAACGGAATAACGAATGTTGGGGACAGGGTCGAATATACTTTTGTAGTGACCAATACAGGAAATACAACCTTAACTCATATTACAGTGACAGATAATAATGCCGTTGTCACCGGAGGCCCTTTGGCAAGTTTAGGGGTTGGGGCCATAGACGCAACAACATTTAAAGCAGTACACCTTATAACACAAGCTGATATTGATAAGG
>NZ_JBIPCR010000054.1:0-651 GCF_044007335.1 Flavobacterium sp. FlaQc-48
TTTTTCCGTCTTTATTAACATCGACAAACTGTCCGTGTTTGGTAATTGAAATACCTGAAGCAGGTGCCAATGGCGTAATCGTACAAGTTGGACAACCTGGATCTGGTGCGCATGTAGTACATGGCAGCGGATCGGTGGATGTGTCACTTACATTTGGACCACTTGGTGGTGTTCCAGTTGCGGTCGCTAAGTTGTATACGGCACCTGCATCAATATCGGCTTGTGTTATGGTATGAACCGCTTTAAAAGTCGTAGCATCTTCTGCACCAACTGCTAATGTCAGCAAAGGACCTCCTGTAACAACAGCATTATTATCGGTCACAGTAATATTGCTCAAAGTTGTATTTCCTGTGTTCTTAACCACAAAGGTGTATTCTACCCTGTCCCCAACATTGGTTTTTCCGTCTTTATTAACATCGACAAATTGTCCGTGTTTAGTAATTGAAATACCTGAAGCAGGTGCCAATGGCGTGATCGTACAAGTTGGACAACCTGGATCTGGTGCGCATGTAGTACATGGCAGCGGATCGGTGGATGTGTCACTTACATTTGGGCCACTTGGTGGTGTTCCAGTTGCGGTCGCTAAGTTGTATACGGCACCTGCATCAATATCAGATTGTGTTACAATATGAATACCGGTAAAGGTAGTAG
>NZ_JBIPCR010000055.1:0-615 GCF_044007335.1 Flavobacterium sp. FlaQc-48
GATAATAATCATAGGTTCTAAAATGACACCAATCATCTTGGTCTGGTGGCTTATCTCTTCATTATATTGTTCTGTTAATCTTTCGAACATGGTTTCCAGTTGGTTAACTTGTTCAGCGACTTCTACCATTGAAACCATTTTGTTTTCGAAAACACTATGTTTTTTCAAACTTTCGTTTAAGGAAGCGCCTCTGGTGATGTCTTCTTTTATTTGCTCAATAGCTATTTCGACAGGATAAAAACCGATCATTTTTGCTGTTAAGGTTAGTGAATTTATTAATGTAGTTTTAGAGGTAATTAACAAATTCATGGCCTGGCAAAAACGTGAAATGTATATTTTACGGATCAAATTTCCAAAATAAGGGATTTTTAAAATCATTTTTGTGGTAAACGATCTATAGCTATCTTTTTCTTTTAATAGCATATGAATTGTTATCAAACCAATTATGATCCCGATCACAACAGAAAAAATCATTCCGGAATGGTTTGATATTTTAAGGATAATTTGAGTACTTTTTGGTAATTCACTTCCAAATTGTTTAAAGACAGAACTAAACATTGGTACTACTTTATTCAGCATAAAATATAAAACTAAAACTGTCACTAACATCACGAT
>NZ_JBIPCR010000056.1:0-523 GCF_044007335.1 Flavobacterium sp. FlaQc-48
AATCAATTATCCCTTTAGGGATTTAATGCAACAATAAAATTGCCGTTGGATAAAAATTCAGAAATAAAAGTAAACGGAAAATTGACAAAGAATTTAAATTTAGGTTCAGGAAAATATACAATAGAATGTACAATATAAATGACACACGGATGACACGGATTCGCTAAAGCGAAGACGCGGAAAAAAAACGGAATTTTTAAATCAATTATCCCTTTAGGGATTTAATGCAACAATAAAATTGCGTTGGATAAAAATTCAGAAATAAAAGTAAACGGAAAATTGACAAAGAATTTAAATTTAGGTTCAGGAAAATATATAATAGAATGTACAATATAAATGACACACGGACGACACGGATTTGCTAAAGCGAAGACGCGGAAAAACGGAATTTTAAATCAATTATCCCTTTAGGGATTTAATGCAACAATAAAATTGCCGTTGGATAAAAATTCAGAAATAAAAGTAAACGGAAAATTGACAAAGAATTTAAATTTAGGTTCAGGAAAATATACAATAGAATGTA
>NZ_JBIPCR010000057.1:0-502 GCF_044007335.1 Flavobacterium sp. FlaQc-48
CTTCATTTATAATTAGATTTTCGTTTTCATTTTCGTTCGAAATCGAGTCATTTTTTAATTCGGATAAATAAAAAAGTTCGTTGACTTTATTTTGAGTGCTATAAAATTTGGCCGATGTTTTTGGTGTGTAAACAGATGCAAAAATCATGATGGCAAAATACAAACAAATTGAAATTATAGTTAATGCAATAACGGACTCTAATAGAGAATTGGCAGGGAGTTCATAATATTTTTTTGATAACACCATAAGTTGTTTTTCGAGTATTAAATAGTGGAATCGAGATAAAATAAGCAGGGCGTTTGTCTGTATTTATTTCAATATCACTGATCATATTTTCGTAATTTGATGAAGCTGTTTTTAAGAAAAATCTATTAGTATAAACAGAACCGTAAACATTGCTTTTGAGCATCAATTTTCCAGTGCAGTACAAATCGCCAAAAACTAGTCCTTCCTCGTCTATTTCGATAGTATTTTTATCTATTAAATCATGTGAGTTTCCAA
>NZ_JBIPCR010000058.1:0-495 GCF_044007335.1 Flavobacterium sp. FlaQc-48
TTAATAATCAAAACGCTTAAAGGCTTCGATGGCCTCGTATTCTGCCAAACCTAAATCATCGTATAAGATGGCGGTATTTTTATTTCGGTCTTCGGCCCTTACCCAGAATTCCCTGGAGTCATTACCCTGAAACATCACTCTGTCTTTTTGAGACTGGTGGTATAAAATCGCATGACGCTTCAACAATACTTCTGATGGGGAAAGCGGAACGGCCATGTCAATTTCATGAATGTCCCATTCGTGCCAGGCACCTCTGTACAGCCATAACCAGCAATCATCCATGTATTTCTCCGGTTTTAATTGTTTCATGGCGGCAAAAATGGCATTTAAACAAACCTCATGTGTTCCGTGCGGATCTGCCAGATCCCCTGCTGCAAATACCTGATGGGGTTTTATCCTGGCAATAATTTCTTTTACAATTGCAATGTCTTCAGGACCTAACGGATTCTTTTTTACCTGTCCGGTTTCATAAAACGGAAGATCCAAAAAGTGTGT
>NZ_JBIPCR010000059.1:0-492 GCF_044007335.1 Flavobacterium sp. FlaQc-48
ATCAGCCTTTTACGGCTGATGTATCTGCCTGTTCATTGATCATTACCAGCCCTGATCCTGTAATAGTTTCCACAGGAGTAACTTTAAAGATTACCAATGCTGTCACTACAAATGGTCAATTAACATTCAAAAACAATTCCAGTTTAGTACAGATTAATAATGTAGCCAATACCGGAGACATCTATTATGAGAGAACCAGTCCGCCAATCTTTCAGAAAGATTATCTTTACTGGTCTACTCCTGTAAGCCCTCAACGCTTAATTGATGTTTCGCCATTTACCACCTCTACGAAATACTTTGGTAACGATGGTACACAATGGGTACAAACCAACAGGACAAACAATATGGTAACCGGAAAAGGATACATCATTCGTGGTCCGGACACTTACAATAATCTCACCAGACAAACTTTTACTGCCCTTTTTAAAGGCGTTCCTAATAATGGGGACCTGCAGGGAGAAGTATTAATAGCCGGAAATTACCATTTAATAG
>NZ_JBIPCR010000060.1:0-446 GCF_044007335.1 Flavobacterium sp. FlaQc-48
CCGTATCCCTTGCAGAGGCAAAGTATATTTTGTTATCATAAACAAAAGATCCGTAATCTGAATATTTGGAATTAATTCCGGCTTCTTCAATTTTATAGCGTCCTGAATTGGCTTTGATCTGATCCAGATAATTGAGGTTTTCTTTATAAAGCTGCCCCCTGGAATCGTTTTTATATTTGGCATTGAACTCTTGCAGTATTTTATTGGCCTTATCGGTTTGTCCGGTTGATTTCAGGCATTGTGCATAGCGGTAGTAATACTCTGCTTCAGGGGAGGGATTCATGGCAAATAGTTCGGTGTACCATTTGGCGGCATCTTCAAAATCTGAATTGAAATAATAGGAGTTCCCCAGCTTTTTAAACAAGTCTTCGGATTTATATCCCTTATCAGCCACTCTTTCATAGGTTTTAATCGCCTCGATATAGGCATAACCATCGTATTTTTTA
>NZ_JBIPCR010000061.1:0-435 GCF_044007335.1 Flavobacterium sp. FlaQc-48
CATAACCTTCCAGAGTTGTCTGTTTTACTCTTGACAACAAATCTCTAAAACTCGGGTTGTCGCTCAAATCACTGCGAAGTGCCAAAGTATTGACAAAAAAGCCTATCATTCCTTCTAACTCCGATTGCGTTCTATTCGCAATTGGTGTTCCTATACAAATATCGTCCTGTCCGCTGTAGCGAGATAACAATACCTTAAAGGCGGATAACATTAGCATAAAAAGGGTAACACCTTCTTGTTGGCATATCGAACTTAATGAGTCTCTCAGCTCTTTTCCTAATTCTAAAGAAACACTGGCGCCTTCATTGCTTTGCACAGAAGGACGAACATAATCCGTTGGTAAGGACAAAGTGCTTACTCCACTTAATTTTGCTTCCCAATAGGATAACTGATTCTCTAAAACCTCGCCTTCTAAATACTTGCGCTGCCAGATGG
>NZ_JBIPCR010000062.1:0-423 GCF_044007335.1 Flavobacterium sp. FlaQc-48
TGTCAAAGTTTTTAAACTTTGACAAAGCCTCTGAAATCTTAGTAGCTTAGTAACTCAGAACCTTTGCACCTCTGAGCCTTTGCTTCTTTGAACCTTCTTAAAGTAATGTATTATTATATCACGTAAGGATTGTATATTATGGTATTATTAAACTCCTGGCGGAGTAAAAATGATGATTTACCAAAATAGTAACTTGTATTATTATATCTCGTAGAGATTATATATTGGTAGAATATGATTAAACCACCAAGTGTTTTATCCCGTAGGGATTACATCTACGTGATATGGTTTGTCAGGAAAATTTGTTTTCGCAGAAATGACGGTATAAAAAAGGCTTTGTCAAAGTTTTTAAACTTTGACAAAGCCTCTGAAATCTTAGTAGCTTAGTAACTCAGAACCTTTGCACCTCTGAGCCTTTGCTTC
>NZ_JBIPCR010000063.1:0-415 GCF_044007335.1 Flavobacterium sp. FlaQc-48
GTATCGGTAGCTGTTAAAGCTTTGATAGCCGTAGCTCCCGCTGTAGATGCTATAACTGAATTTGTATTTTCATCCTGAGCAACCGGCGCGTTATTCCCTACCGGAATAGTCACCGTAGCCGGAGTAATATCTACCGCTCCTAAATTATCGGTAGCCGTAAAGGTAAAACTATCGTTTCCTGTAAATGTACCACTTGGTGCATAGGTAAGGTTACCTGCTTGTACCGGTGTCAAAACCTGACCTGCTGTTACCGCAACTCCGCCTAAGGCTAAAGTTCCGTGAGAAGGCAAAGTAGAAACTGTATAACTTACTACTGTTCCGTCAGTATCGGTAGCTGTTAAAGCTTTGATAGCCGTAGCTCCCGCTGTAGATGCTATAACTGAATTTGTATTTTCATCCTGAGCAACCGGCGCGT
>NZ_JBIPCR010000064.1:0-411 GCF_044007335.1 Flavobacterium sp. FlaQc-48
CTAAGGCAACTATAAGTGGAGGGCCATTGGCCCAATTGGCTCCGGGAGCAGAAGATGCTACTACCTTTACCGGTATTCATATTGTAACACAATCTGATATTGATGCAGGTGCCGTATACAACTTAGCGACCGCAACTGGAACACCACCAAGTGGCCCAAATGTAAGTGACACATCCACCGATCCTCTGCCATGTACTACATGCGCACCAGATCCAGGTTGTCCAACTTGTACGATCACGCCATTGGCACCTGCTTCAGGTATTTCAATTACCAAACACGGACAATTTGTCGATGTTAATAAAGACGGAAAAACCAATGTTGGTGACAGGGTAGAATACACCTTTGTGGTTAAGAACACAGGAAATACAACCCTTAAAAATATCACGGTAAGTGATCCTAAGGCAACTATAA
>NZ_JBIPCR010000065.1:0-381 GCF_044007335.1 Flavobacterium sp. FlaQc-48
TGGTCACTTTACAGATTGATTTATCCAAACCAATCGGCAGGCTGGTTTTTCCGGTTACTTTTCCAATAGTTACACTCATTTCTTTGGTAGCATAATCTTGTTTTTCGGCCCTGACAGCATAAGTCTTACCACATTCAACAGCAAAATGATACACTCCGGACGCATCTGAAACTGTAGTGTTTTTTATGATTTGATTCTCGTATAAAGTAACTTTTGTTTCTGGTAAAATTGCGTTTGTCTGCACATCGGTAATGATTCCTTCTAATTCCTGAACGCACTTTAGTTTGCGGGTTTCCAGAAATTTATAAATATCATCAGAACCCTGTCCGCCATCTTTATTGGAGCTGAAATAACCCCGTCCGGAAACCGGATCGATGCTGT
>NZ_JBIPCR010000066.1:0-361 GCF_044007335.1 Flavobacterium sp. FlaQc-48
CGTGGTATAGGCGAAAATATCAGCAATTTCAATCTCTTTGGACAGTTCTTTTCGGATCATGGAAACTAAACGCGTGGCCAATAAACTATGACCACCCAATTCGAAGAAATCATCATGAATTCCTACTCGTTCTACTCCTAAGAGATTCTGCCAGATTACGGCTAATTGTCTTTCTGTTTCATTACGTGGTGCTACATATTCTTTACTTGAAAGCTCAGAACCATCCGGATGCGACAATGATTTCTTATCCAGCTTTCCATTAGAAGTTAATGGCATCGTATCTAAAGTCACCCATAATTGGGGAACCATATACTCAGGCAGGCTTAGTTTTAATTGTTTTTGTAATACTTCTTTATCGAAA
>NZ_JBIPCR010000067.1:0-361 GCF_044007335.1 Flavobacterium sp. FlaQc-48
CGGCAAAAGCAATCAGTGCTTTAAGCGGAAGCGATACCGACGGAACAGTAGTAAGTTATACGGTTTCTACTTTACCGGCTCACGGAACTTTAGCCTTAGGCGGAGTTGCGGTAACAGCAGGTCAGGTATTAACACCGGTACAAGCAGGAAACCTTACCTATGCACCAAGTGGTACATTTACAGGAAACGATAGTTTTACCTTTACGGCTACCGATAATTTAGGAGCAGTAGATGTTACTCCGGCTACGGTGACTATTCCGGTAGGGAATAACGCGCCGGTTGCTCAGGATGAAAATACAAATTCAGTTATAGCATCTACAGCGGGAGCTACGGCTATCAAAGCTTTAACAGCTACCGATAC
>NZ_JBIPCR010000068.1:0-359 GCF_044007335.1 Flavobacterium sp. FlaQc-48
AACGAACTTTTTTATTTATCCGAATTAAAAAATGACTCGATTTCGAACGAAAATGAAAACGAAAATCTAATTATAAATGAAGAAACAATTAATAAAAATCTTAAAAAAATTTTAATAGAATATAAAGACAGTGCACAATTTAAATTCGAAAAAAGTTTCTATGTACAAAAACCGTAATAGCGCGTCATCCTTGCCAGCTTTCTCTATAATTGAGGCTGTTGTTGGCATGGTAATAACGGCTATTATTATGGGGGTTTTGTTTGTTATTTTTTCGATTATTACCGGCAGAATGTTAGACTTTAAAAACCAAAATCAATTGGTTAATGATCTCAACAGATTAACATATAGTTTAAACAAAG
>NZ_JBIPCR010000069.1:0-357 GCF_044007335.1 Flavobacterium sp. FlaQc-48
GAGCATTTATGAGCATTCATAACTCATAATTCATAACTCATCATTTAAAAATGGGGGATTAGCTCAGCTGGCTAGAGCGCCTGCCTTGCACGCAGGAGGTCAACGGTTCGACTCCGTTATTCTCCACTGATTTACTATAAATATAGTAAATAAAAGTTCATTGACATATTGAGATAAGAAAATAATAAAAAGTAGAAAGCGTTTTTTGTTATGAGTAGCGATACGAGTAATAAAAGACAAAAAAAAACGGTCATAATTAATTTTATGATTGGTACAATAAGCAAAATAAGGGCGTATGGGGGATGCCTTGGCTCTCAGAGGCGATGAAAGGCGTGATAAGCTGCGAAAAGCTGCGGG
>NZ_JBIPCR010000070.1:0-348 GCF_044007335.1 Flavobacterium sp. FlaQc-48
GCATTAGGAATCAAAACGAAAAAATATTTTCAAAAAAAGATTTAAAAAAGCTTGTGAGATTTGAAAACAGATGTTACATTTGCACCCCGCAAAACACGGAAAGTTCATTGATAGATTGGTAAGGTTTGGGAGAAAAAAGAAAAGAGATTTTCTTTAAAAAAACTTCAAAAAACATTTGCCAGTTAGAAATAAGTTTTCTACTTTTGCACCCGCTTTGAGAAACAAGCGAAAGACAAAAAGAAATACACGTTCGTAGACATATTGAATTGACAGCCGCTTTAACAGAGATGTTAAGGCAAAAGAATAAAGAGTAAGATAATCGAGAGATTGAAAAGAACCGATAGAGAC
>NZ_JBIPCR010000071.1:0-342 GCF_044007335.1 Flavobacterium sp. FlaQc-48
AAGTAACCGGAAAAACCAGCCTGCCGATTGGTTTGGATAAATCAATCTGTAAAGTGACCATTGGGGATGATCTGGGAAAATGTTTTGCCATAAAAATGATCTATTTTGATCTGGATAAATCCAACATCCGAACCGAAGCGGCCCTGGACCTTGAAAAAATACTCGATGTACTAAACAACAATCCGACGATGAAACTCGACATTCGCTCGCATACTGACAGCAGGGCAAGTCATCAGTACAACGAAGCCTTATCCGGCCGAAGAGCCCAATCAACCCTTGACTGGCTGGTTAAAAACGGAATATCCAAAAAACGATTAACCGGCAAAGGATATGGCGAAACCC
>NZ_JBIPCR010000072.1:0-342 GCF_044007335.1 Flavobacterium sp. FlaQc-48
ATTAAGTTATAAAGAATTAGATCAACGCTCCAATCAGTTGGGGCATTATTTACGCGAACAAGGCGTAGAGCCGGATGATCTTGTGGGTATTTGTCTGGAGCGAAGCTTAGAGATGCTCATTGGTATTCTGGGAATATTAAAATCAGGAGGAGCTTATGTTCCAATCGATCCGGAGTATCCAACAGATCGTATAGATTATATGCTTAAAGATGCCAGTATTGGTTTGGTTTTAAGTAGTGGTGTTAGTAGTAAAGTTATAAAAGAGAAGAAAGATGTTTCTACTTTTCTATTAGATAAAGATTGGGATCTTATCTCTGGCTACTCTACAGGGAAACTCAGCAA
>NZ_JBIPCR010000073.1:0-338 GCF_044007335.1 Flavobacterium sp. FlaQc-48
CAACAACATTTAAAGCAGTACACCTTATAACACAAGCTGATATTGATAAGGGAGAAGTCTACAATTTAGCCACTACAACCGGAAAAGATCCGGGCAATAATGACGTACCGGCAACATCAACAGATCCTATACCTTGCGCAACCTGTCCGGTTGATCCTGCCTGCCCGGATTGTACTATAACACCATTGTCGCCAAGTTCATCTATAGCCATAACAAAACAGGGTGTATTTGTAGACAGCAATGGTAACGGAATAACCAATGTGGGGGACAGGGTCGAATATACTTTTGTAGTGACCAATACAGGAAATACAACCTTAACCCATATTACAGTGACAGAT
>NZ_JBIPCR010000074.1:0-331 GCF_044007335.1 Flavobacterium sp. FlaQc-48
CGTTCATCCTGAGCCAGGATCAAACTCTTCATCGTATATTGTTTGCTTGATCACTCAAGCTATTGTTATTCGAATCAGTCTCTATCGGTTCTTTTCAATCTCTCGATTATCTTACTCTTTATTCTTTGCCTTAACATCTCTGTTAAAGCGGCTGTCAATTCAATATGTCTACGAACGTATATTTCTTTTTGTCTTTCGCTTGTTTCTCAAAGCGGGTGCAAAAGTAGAAAACTTATTTCTAACTGGCAAATGTTTTTTGAAGTTTTTTTTAAAGAAAATCTCTTTTCTTTTTTCTCCCAAACATTACCAATCTATCAATGAACTTTCCGTG
>NZ_JBIPCR010000075.1:0-325 GCF_044007335.1 Flavobacterium sp. FlaQc-48
GTAACATCTGTTTTCAAATCTCACAAGCTTTTTTAAATCTTTTTTTGAAAATATTTTTTCGTTTTGATTCCTAATGCTTGTCAGTATTTCAGGGAACGTCTCTCGCTCTTGCGGGTGCAAAAGTAGCTAGTTTATTCCCTTAAACAATACCTTTTTCAAAGTATTTTTAATCTTTTTTATAAGTGGCTGGTTTGGTGTTTTTTATAACTCGAAGTTTTTTTGAGTTTACTTAGAATTTACTGGCTTGGGGTGGTTTTACCGCAAAGACGCCAGGTTTTTTATTCTGTGGGCGTACTCCGCAAAGAACGCAAGGCTGCATTTTGAC
>NZ_JBIPCR010000076.1:0-323 GCF_044007335.1 Flavobacterium sp. FlaQc-48
CTTATTTTGCTTATTGTACCAATCATAAAATTAATTATGACCGTTTTTTTTTGTCTTTTACAATAAAATTGTAAAAAACGCTTTCTACTTTTTATTATTTTCTTATCTCAATATGTCAATGAACTTTTATCTCAGGTTTAACTGTTTTTTGGTTTAATCGTTTAACCGAATAAACAAATCAACGCTTAAACTTTTGATTTGTGGAGAATAACGGAGTCGAACCGTTGACCTCCTGCGTGCAAGGCAGGCGCTCTAGCCAGCTGAGCTAATCCCCCATTTTTAAATGATGAGTTATGAATTATGAGTTATGAATGCTCATAAAT
>NZ_JBIPCR010000077.1:0-321 GCF_044007335.1 Flavobacterium sp. FlaQc-48
GTGTTCAGGTAGCGAGAGGCTATTTGAACAAGGAAGAACTAACTAAAGAGAAGTTTATAGTAAGTCCATTTAAGGAAGGTGAACGAATTTATAAGACAGGCGATTTAGCGCGTTGGCTGCCGGATGGAAATATAGAATATATCGGCAGAAAAGACGATCAGGTTAAGATCCGCGGTTATCGCATCGAGCTGGGAGAGATTGAGAATGTCTTATCATCTTTACCGGGAGTAACACAATGTTGTGTACTGGCTAAGGAAGATACAGTTGGCAGTAAGCGTCTGGTTGGTTATGTTGTACCTGAAGGTGATTTCGATAAAGAAG
>NZ_JBIPCR010000078.1:0-318 GCF_044007335.1 Flavobacterium sp. FlaQc-48
CAAAAGAGATTTCTGTAAAGTCGTCTCTGGGCAATCTAATATTCAAAGGCAATTTTATATTACGATCTGAAGATTCTATTCGGGTAAAAAAAAATACCGTTCTGGAAGATGTGATTTTAATTGCTCCAAAAATAACTTTTGAAGAAGGTTTTAAGGGAACAGTACAGGCATTTGCATCTAAAGGAATTGAGCTTGAAGAAAAAGTTACCTTAAAATATCCATCGGTAATTTGTGTATATAATGAAAGTCCCGACGAATCAAAAATTAAAATAAAAAAGGGATGTTATATAACGGGTGCTGTTGTTTTATTTGGAAACT
>NZ_JBIPCR010000079.1:0-315 GCF_044007335.1 Flavobacterium sp. FlaQc-48
ATAATTTTTCGATTGCCTGAACCGGGTTGCTTACCAATTCTTGTTTGAAAGCTTCATCTTCCCAAGCTGCTTTGATAATTGTTTTTAAGTTTTTTTCTGCGTTTTCTCTTTCTTGATTTGACATGATCTTATGTTTTAAGGGTTGTTTTAAAAAAATATAATAGTTTGATTTTTATATGCTTTTGTGTTGAATCAGGAATTAATTTCCCCATCCAATACAGATTCCTGTCCAAAGAATCTCTAAGTTAAATTGTCCACCGGCAACAGCTTCCAATTCAGCATCTGTTAATTCCATGTTTTCAGGATTAGCAGGAA
>NZ_JBIPCR010000080.1:0-297 GCF_044007335.1 Flavobacterium sp. FlaQc-48
GAGACTTATCGGTTCTGTGTCTGGATAAAGATTGGGATCTTATCTCAGGCTATTCTTCAGGGAAACTCAGCACTGTGTTGTCTGCATCTAATTTAGCTTATGTTATCTATACTTCGGGAAGTACCGGCACTCCTAAAGGAGTTTTGATAACGCATAAAAATGTAGTTCGATTATTCAAAAATGAATCTTCATTATATGATTTTGGATCAACTGATGTCTGGACTTTGTTTCACTCGTTTTGTTTTGATTTTTCGGTATGGGAAATGTATGGCGCTTTATTACATGGAGGCCGTTTAG
>NZ_JBIPCR010000081.1:0-294 GCF_044007335.1 Flavobacterium sp. FlaQc-48
TTGGCGGAGATTTGCCAAAAGACATCAATTTCAAATCGGTAATTGAGTTTTTAAATAATAAATCAGAAAACCAGATTGATTCCCTGGAAGTTCGAAAATTAAAAGGGCTGATCAGACGTAGAGAATCCTATGCAGCCACAAGATACATCGGACTAAAAGATGAAAACACACACTTTTTGGATCTTCCGTTTTATGAAACCGGACAGGTAAAAAAGAATCCGTTAGGTCCTGAAGACATTGCAATTGTAAAAGAAATTATTGCCAGGATAAAACCCCATCAGGTATTTGCAGCAG
>NZ_JBIPCR010000082.1:0-291 GCF_044007335.1 Flavobacterium sp. FlaQc-48
GTGCCTGAAGTCGGTGACCGCAAGGAGCTGCCTAGGGTAAAACTGGTAACTAGGGCTAAGTCGTAACAAGGTAGCCGTACCGGAAGGTGCGGCTGGAACACCTCCTTTCTAGAGCCTCAAGTGTTAGTGGAAACACACGCTGAGGAAAAAAGAAGAAGCTTTATAGGTTTTGATTTTAAGACTATTTTACTCTTGCTGTTAGTTCAAATAATAAATTTTAAGTAAAACAGAGTCTCGTAGCTCAGCTGGTTAGAGTACTACACTGATAATGTAGGGGTCGGCAGTTCGAGT
>NZ_JBIPCR010000083.1:0-288 GCF_044007335.1 Flavobacterium sp. FlaQc-48
GTATTCCTTTATCGTTTAGTCAGGAACGACTATGGTTTTTGGATCAGTTACAAGGCAGTACCGAATATCACATTCCTATAGTTCTTGGTTTAGAAGGAGCATTAGAGGTATCGATACTGGAACAAACCTTACAGGAGATTGTTTCGCGTCATGAGGTTTTGCGCAGTATGCTTCTATCAGAAGACGGAATCGGTTATCAGGAAATTATCAGCGCCGAGGGCTGGTCATTGGATAGTGCCATTGTATCGGATGAGTTATCATTAGAAAACAATATAGCAGACTATGTAA
>NZ_JBIPCR010000084.1:0-287 GCF_044007335.1 Flavobacterium sp. FlaQc-48
GCCAAGTCCGGGATAACCGTCTGAGGCAAAATAGATTTCATTCTCACTGGTCACATACGGAAAGGTTTCCTTGCCTTCGGTATTAATGGTTTTTCCTAAGTTTTCGGGTGTCCCAAATTCTCCGTTATTGTTAATGCTTGCTTTGTAAATATCCGACTGACCTAACGTTCCGGGCATATCAGATGCAAAATATAAGGTTTTCTCATCAGCACTAAGCGCCGGATGAGCCGTGCTGTAATTGTCACTGTTAAAAGGAAGTTCGGCAATGTTAGTCCATTTTCCGTTTT
>NZ_JBIPCR010000085.1:0-283 GCF_044007335.1 Flavobacterium sp. FlaQc-48
AGCCTGCTCTTCAAATAAATCTACTATAGTCTTATCTAATGGATAGGCAACATCAGTGTTATTGAAAACATCCAATAATTGATGTGATTCTTCTTGGGTAAGCATCGCTAAACTGCTTATAGGCTGCGTGATATTGCTTACAATACCAACCAACAGCTCCTGATAATGCAGCAGCATTCGGTCTATTGTTGCTTTATCAAATAAAGCGGTGCAATAATTTATTCCTAATGAAATACCATGGTTACTCTCTGATACACTAAATGTTAAATCAAATTGAGCTGTA
>NZ_JBIPCR010000086.1:0-273 GCF_044007335.1 Flavobacterium sp. FlaQc-48
ATTCTATTGTATATTTTCCTGAACCTAAATTTAAATTCTTTGTCAATTTTCCGTTTACTTTTATTTCTGAATTTTTATCCAACGGCAATTTTATTGTTGCATTAAATCCCTAAAGGGATAATTGATTAAAAAATCCGTTTTTCCGTGTCTTCGCTTTAGCGAATCCGTGTCATCCGTGTGTCATTTATATTGTACATTCTATTGTATATTTTCCTGAACCTAAATTTAAATTCTTTGTCAATTTTCCGTTTACTTTTATTTCTGAATTTTTAT
>NZ_JBIPCR010000087.1:0-272 GCF_044007335.1 Flavobacterium sp. FlaQc-48
CTTTTCCTCCCGAGCAATCGGGAGGAAGAAACTTTCTAAAAATACTAAATAAAAATACTTTTCTTTATCTCAGTATGTTAAGATATTTGCCCGTCGCGGGCAGTCTTTTAGTCAAAAGATAAAAGTCCAAAAGTGAAAACTTTAGACTTTAAGACCTTAGACTTTAGACTAACAACCTTAAGGTGGTTATTGCGGCGGGGCTCACCTCTTCCCATCCCGAACAGAGTAGTTAAGCCCGCCTGCGCAGATGGTACTGCAGTTATGTGGGAGAG
>NZ_JBIPCR010000088.1:0-265 GCF_044007335.1 Flavobacterium sp. FlaQc-48
TGAATCAGGAATTAATTTCCCCATCCAATACAGATTCCTGTCCAAAGAATCTCTAAGTTAAATTGTCCACCGGCAACAGCTTCCAATTCAGCATCTGTTAATTCCATGTTTTCAGGATTAGCAGGAATATTGATATAAACCGCAGAATAATCTGTCTGATCTGTTACAATTAATCTTTTACCTTTTAAATCTAATGGTTTACCAGATAATTTTTCGATTGCCTGAACCGGGTTGCTTACCAATTCTTGTTTGAAAGCTTCATCTT
>NZ_JBIPCR010000089.1:0-255 GCF_044007335.1 Flavobacterium sp. FlaQc-48
CTCTCTGTAAAAAATCTCCTTTTTTTTATCAGAAAGTTTTTTAGAGAATTCAAAAGAACCGGTTTCAATCCTGAAATCCTTCTTTTCTGCTTTTGGTGCTTTGTATGTGGTTAAATCAAAACTCATTATTTTTTCATTTTTTCTAGTAATTCATTTGCATAGACTCTTTTATAAAATTTTAAATCCAATTCTTTCTCATTTGATTCGATATTTAATTTTACTTTCTGAAAAACAAATTGTTCCGATTTACTTCTT
>NZ_JBIPCR010000090.1:0-255 GCF_044007335.1 Flavobacterium sp. FlaQc-48
CTAGCGATTCCAGAATAGCTATTTTGTTTGATAAGCGTTTTGAAATGATCATTAGTATGTTAGGTATTCTCAAATTAGGAGGTACATATGTTCCGCTAGATGCGTCATTACCATCTAATCGCTTATCCTATATACTTGAAGATTCGAGCGTAAGCTTTCTTCTTTACAGTGAAGATTCTTTACTTTCTAAGTTATCTGTTTCAGAATTTATTTTTCTCTTAGATATTACAGAATCCTATACTTATGAATCATCGG
>NZ_JBIPCR010000091.1:0-255 GCF_044007335.1 Flavobacterium sp. FlaQc-48
AATATTATAGTATTCAGATTGGTGAAGAAACAAGAAAATTAGAAGAAGTTTTAGGTGAATTGCAAAAGTATTTCAACCGAAAAATTCAGATGAAAAGACAAATTATATCAGTCATGACCTATCCAACTATCGTGATGTTAGTGACAGTTTTAGTTTTATATTTTATGCTGAATAAAGTAGTACCAATGTTTAGTTCTGTCTTTAAACAATTTGGAAGTGAATTACCAAAAAGTACTCAAATTATCCTTAAAATAT
>NZ_JBIPCR010000092.1:0-255 GCF_044007335.1 Flavobacterium sp. FlaQc-48
GATGATGTAAGAAGACATTTCATTTTACATATTACCACATAGCTATGTGCTAAAATCATGATTTTTTAAAATGATCTCTAATTAGGCTATAAGATCTATGTTTCTATGTGTTAATTTTTTTTCACTCGGATGTTGCAGATTAAAAAAACATTTTAATCTTTTGCTCTGTGGGTGTTTTTTAAACACATTAGGGACATAGTTTTTGGGAT
The DNA here is from genome assembly GCF_044007335.1 of Flavobacterium sp. FlaQc-48. Classification (NCBI taxonomy): domain Bacteria; kingdom Pseudomonadati; phylum Bacteroidota; class Flavobacteriia; order Flavobacteriales; family Flavobacteriaceae; genus Flavobacterium; species Flavobacterium sp. FlaQc-48. The sequence continues at coordinate 210 of NZ_JBIPCR010000092.1, forward strand.
GATGTAAGAAGACATTTCATTTTACATATTACCACATAGCTATGTG
>NZ_JBIPCR010000093.1:0-255 GCF_044007335.1 Flavobacterium sp. FlaQc-48
CATTTGGAGAAACATTGCATTCTACAATAAGCTGATCTGTTGATGAAATTGTAGCTATTGGCTGTGATGCATTTATGAAAGAACCTTTCTGAATGCCTGAATAGTTCTCTATGGTGCCTGAAACAGGGGCCAAAACAAGATAATTATTCGATTCTGCCTTTATTTTGGCAACCGTTCCGTTCAGGTTTTTCAAACGGTCTTCCAGATCTCTTTTTTGATTTTCCCAGCTTAATTTTTGCTGGCTTACAAAGCTCT
>NZ_JBIPCR010000094.1:0-255 GCF_044007335.1 Flavobacterium sp. FlaQc-48
ACATAACTGCAGTACCATCTGCGCAGGCGGGCTTAACTACTCTGTTCGGGATGGGAAGAGGTGAGCCCCGCCGCAATAACCACCTTAAGGTTGTTAGTCTAAAGTCTAAGGTCTTAAAGTTATAAAGCCTTTCGACTTTATGACTTTTATCTTTTGACTAAAAGACTGCCCGCGACGGGCAAATATCTTAACATACTGAGATAAAGAAAAGTATTTTTATTTAGTATTTTTAGAAAGTTTCTTCCTCCCGATTGC
>NZ_JBIPCR010000095.1:0-255 GCF_044007335.1 Flavobacterium sp. FlaQc-48
GATAATGAACTAATTGATTTGAACGCTCATCTAATTCTTGATAAGTCATGGAGTTACTTTCATGAACTAAAGCAACAGCATTCGGAGTACGCTTAGCCTGCTCTTCGAATAAATCTACTACAGTCTTTTCTTTTGGATACGCTGTATCAGTATCGTTGAAGATACTTAATAATTGATGTGATTCTTCTTTGGTGAGCATCGATAAACCGCTTATTGGCTGCGTGATATTCTCTGCAATACTAACCAACAACTCTT
>NZ_JBIPCR010000096.1:0-255 GCF_044007335.1 Flavobacterium sp. FlaQc-48
TTTTTCATTTTTTCTAGTAATTCATTTGCATAGACTCTTTTATAAAATTTTAAATCCAATTCTTTCTCATTTGATTCGATATTTAATTTTACTTTCTGAAAAACAAATTGTTCCGATTTACTTCTTACAGTATCTACAACTATTTGTCTTAATTTGATTCTGAAAGTATCAATAAATGTTTCACTGTTTCTCAAAATATAGTCATCTGAAAACAGGTAAGAAACTCTTTCTCCGGTATATCCATTAAAATAAATT
>NZ_JBIPCR010000097.1:0-255 GCF_044007335.1 Flavobacterium sp. FlaQc-48
AATAAGTTTTCTACTTTTGCACCCGCTTTGAGAGACAAGCGAAAGACAAAAAGAAATACACGTTCGTAGACATATTGAATTGACAGCCGCTTTAACAGAGATGTTAGGGCAAAAGAATAAAGAGTAAAATAATCGAGAGATTGAAAAGAACCGATAGAGACTGATTCGAATAACAATAGCTTGAGTAATCAAGCAAACAATATACGATGAAGAGTTTGATCCTGGCTCAGGATGAACGCTAGCGGCAGGCTTAAC
>NZ_JBIPCR010000098.1:0-255 GCF_044007335.1 Flavobacterium sp. FlaQc-48
CTCCTGTAAGCCCTCAACGCTTAATTGATGTTTCGCCATTTACCACCTCTACGAAATACTTTGGTAACGATGGTACACAATGGGTACAAACCAACAGGACAAACAATATGGTAACCGGAAAAGGATATATCATTCGTGGTCCGGACACTTACAATAATCTCACCAGACAAACTTTTACTGCCCTTTTTAAAGGCGTTCCTAATAATGGGGACCTGCAGGGAGAAGTATTAATAGCCGGAAATTACCATTTAATAG
>NZ_JBIPCR010000099.1:0-255 GCF_044007335.1 Flavobacterium sp. FlaQc-48
CCAGTGGCTGCTCTCTGTACCGGCCATTGTAGCACGTGTGTAGCCCAAGGCGTAAGGGCCGTGATGATTTGACGTCATCCCCACCTTCCTCACAGTTTGCACTGGCAGTCTTGTTAGAGTTCCCGACTTGACTCGCTGGCAACTAACAACAGGGGTTGCGCTCGTTATAGGACTTAACCTGACACCTCACGGCACGAGCTGACGACAACCATGCAGCACCTTGTAAATTGTCTTGCGAAAGATCTGTTTCCAAAC
>NZ_JBIPCR010000100.1:0-255 GCF_044007335.1 Flavobacterium sp. FlaQc-48
GTACAAGTTGGACAACCTGGATCTGGTGCGCATGTAGTACATGGCAGAGGATCGGTGGATGTGTCACTTACATTTGGGCCACTTGGTGGTGTTCCAGTTGCGGTCGCTAAGTTGTATACGGCACCTGAATCAATATCAGATTGTGTTACAATATGAATACCGGTAAAGGTAGTAGCATCTTCTGCTCCCGGAGCCAATTGGGCCAATGGTCCTCCACTTATAGTTGCCTTAGGATCACTTACCGTGATATTTTTA
>NZ_JBIPCR010000101.1:0-255 GCF_044007335.1 Flavobacterium sp. FlaQc-48
CAAGAACTATAGGAATGTGATATTCGGTACTGCCTTGTAACTGATCCAAAAACCATAGTCGTTCCTGACTAAACGATAAAGGAATACGAGCAGGACGATTTTCTATTACAATACTTGGTAATAAAACACCTTCTGACTGTACTGATATATGAGTCCCTAAGCTTGAAATCGTGGTATAGGCGAAAATATCAGCAATTTCAATCTCTTTGGACAGTTCTTTTCGGATCATGGAAACTAAACGCGTGGCCAATAAAC
>NZ_JBIPCR010000102.1:0-255 GCF_044007335.1 Flavobacterium sp. FlaQc-48
CATTTGGAGAAACATTGCATTCTACAATAAGCTGATCTGTTGATGAAATTGTAGCTATTGGCTGTGATGCATTTATGAAAGAACCTTTCTGAATGCCTGAATAGTTCTCTATGGTGCCTGAAACAGGAGCCAAAACAAGATAATTATTCGATTCTGCCTTTATTTTGGCAACCGTTCCGTTCAGGTTTTTCAAACGGTCTTCCAGATCTCTTTTTTGATTTTCCCAGCTTAATTTTTGCTGGCTTACAAAGCTCT
>NZ_JBIPCR010000103.1:0-255 GCF_044007335.1 Flavobacterium sp. FlaQc-48
AAGCTGGGGGTGCCTGAAGTCGGTGACCGCAAGGAGCTGCCTAGGGTAAAACTGGTAACTAGGGCTAAGTCGTAACAAGGTAGCCGTACCGGAAGGTGCGGCTGGAACACCTCCTTTCTAGAGCCTCGAGTGTTAGCAGTAATGCACGCTGAGGAAAAAAGAAGAAGCTTTAAAGGTTTTGATTTTAAGACTATTTTACTCTTGCTGTTAGTTCAAATAATAAATTTTAAGTAAAACAGAGTCTCGTAGCTCAGC
>NZ_JBIPCR010000104.1:0-255 GCF_044007335.1 Flavobacterium sp. FlaQc-48
GATGGTGGGTTTTCAAATCACAGACGGGCTTTATTTGGGATACGGTTATGATCGTGAAACCACCAACCTGAACAATTACAATTCCGGATCACATGAAATATTCCTGCGTTATGAATTCTTCAAAAACAACGGTAAGATGACAACCCCTCGTTTCTTCTAAAAAAATAAAATGATTATGAAAAATTATACACTTCTCTGTCTAATGCTTCTGCCTGTTTTTTATAGCCATTCCCAACAATCAAAAGTAAACTCAGG
>NZ_JBIPCR010000105.1:0-255 GCF_044007335.1 Flavobacterium sp. FlaQc-48
GCAGCATTCGGTCTATTGTTGCTTTATCAAATAAAGCGGTGCAATAATTTATTCCTAATGAAATACCATGGTTACTCTCTGATACACTAAATGTTAAATCAAATTGAGCTGTAACCATATCTAAAGCGTAATTTGACAAGCTAACTCCTTTTATAGCGACTTCTTGTTCTACAACTTCGCCAGAGTTTGATTCTATATTTTGAAAATCAAACATCACTTGAAACAATGGCGTCATACTCATATCACGGGTTGTAA
>NZ_JBIPCR010000106.1:0-246 GCF_044007335.1 Flavobacterium sp. FlaQc-48
ATATTACCACATAGCTATGTGCTAAAATCATGATTTTTTAAAATGATCTCTAATTAGGCTATAAGATCTATGTTTCTATGTGTTATTTTTTTTCTCGCAGATGTTGCAGATTAAAAAAGCATTTTAATCTTTTGCTCTGTGGGTGTTTTTTAAACACATTAGGGACATAGTTTTTGGGATGATGTAAGAAGACATTTCATTTTACATATTACCACATAGCTATGTGCTAAAATCATGATTTTTTAA
>NZ_JBIPCR010000107.1:0-243 GCF_044007335.1 Flavobacterium sp. FlaQc-48
ACGCGCCGGTTGCTCAGGATGAAAATACAAATTCAGTTATAGCATCTACAGCGGGAGCTACGGCTATCAAAGCTTTAACAGCTACCGATACTGACGGAACAGTAGTAAGTTATACAGTTTCTACTTTACCGGCTCACGGAACTTTAGCCTTAGGCGGAGTTGCGGTAACAGCAGGTCAGGTATTAACACCGGTACAAGCAGGAAACCTTACCTATGCACCAAGTGGTACATTTACAGGAAACG
>NZ_JBIPCR010000108.1:0-241 GCF_044007335.1 Flavobacterium sp. FlaQc-48
GGAATGAGAAGTATGTTCTGGCTTGTGTTTTCCATCATATTGCCAGTGATGGCTGGTCGGGTGGAATCCTGACCAATGAGTTTATGGAATTGTACAGTGCCTTCCAATCAAATGAAACTCCTGATTTACCGCAGCTTAGCTTACAATATGCAGATTATGCCATCTGGCAGCGCAAGTATTTAGAAGGCGAGGTTTTAGAGAATCAGTTATCCTATTGGGAAGCAAAATTAAGTGGAGTAAG
>NZ_JBIPCR010000109.1:0-238 GCF_044007335.1 Flavobacterium sp. FlaQc-48
CGTTCATCCTGAGCCAGGATCAAACTCTTCATCGTATATTGTTTGCTTGATTACTCAAGCTATTGTTATTCGAATCAGTCTCTATCGGTTCTTTTCAATCTCTCGATTATCTTACTCTTTATTCTTTTGCCCTAACATCTCTGTTAAAGCGGCTGTCAATTCAATATGTCTACGAACGTGTATTTCTTTTTGTCTTTCGCTTGTCTCTCAAAGCGGGTGCAAAAGTAGAAAACTTATT
>NZ_JBIPCR010000110.1:0-237 GCF_044007335.1 Flavobacterium sp. FlaQc-48
TTCGCAGTGATTTGAGCGACAACCCGAGTTTTAGAGATTTGTTGTCAAGAGTAAAACAGACAACTCTGGAAGGTTATGACCATCAGTTAACACCATTTGAAAAGGTTGTGGATCGGGTGATTACAACCCGTGATATGAGTATGACGCCATTGTTTCAAGTGATGTTTGATTTTCAAAATATAGAATCAAACTCTGGCGAAGTTGTAGAACAAGAAGTCGCTATAAAAGGAGTTAGCT
>NZ_JBIPCR010000111.1:0-235 GCF_044007335.1 Flavobacterium sp. FlaQc-48
CACATAGCTATGTGGTAATATGTAAAATGAAATGTCTTCTTACATCATCCCAAAAACTATGTCCCTAATGTGTTTAAAAAACACCCACAGAGCAAAAGATTAAAATGTTTTTTTAATCTGCAACATCTGAGTGAAAAAAAATTAACACATAGAAACATAGATCTTATAGCCTAATTAGAGATCATTTTAAAAAATCATGATTTTAGCACATAGCTATGTGGTAATATGTAAAATG
>NZ_JBIPCR010000112.1:0-229 GCF_044007335.1 Flavobacterium sp. FlaQc-48
GTAACATCTGTTTTCAAATCTCACAAGCTTTTTTAAATCTTTTTTTGAAAATATTTTTTCGTTTTGATTCCTAATGCTTGTCAGTATTTCAGGGAACGTCTCTCGCTCTTGCGGGTGCAAAAGTAGCCCCTTTATTTACATCTGCAAGCTTTTTACTTATATAATTCACACCTTTTTTAAAACTTTTTCTTAACACTCTGATAACACAAACCTTAGCTTTTGAGCTTTT
>NZ_JBIPCR010000113.1:0-226 GCF_044007335.1 Flavobacterium sp. FlaQc-48
CTGCCATGTACTACATGCGCACCAGATCCAGGTTGTCCAACTTGTACGATTACGCCATTGGCACCTGCTTCAGGTATTTCAATTACCAAACACGGACAGTTTGTCGATGTTAATAAAGACGGAAAAACCAATGTTGGTGACAGGGTAGAATACACCTTTGTGGTTAAGAACACAGGAAATACAACCCTTAAAAATATCACGGTAAGTGATCCTAAGGCAACTATAA
>NZ_JBIPCR010000114.1:0-226 GCF_044007335.1 Flavobacterium sp. FlaQc-48
TCTCAAAGCGGGTGCAAAAGTAGAAAACTTATTTCTAACTGGCAAATGTTTTTTGAAGTTTTTTTTAAAGAAAATCTCTTTTCTTTTTTCTCCCAAACATTACCAATCTATCAATGAACTTTCCGTGTTTTGCGGGGTGCAAATGTAACATCTGTTTTCAAATCTCACAAGCTTTTTTAAATCTTTTTTTGAAAATATTTTTTCGTTTTGATTCCTAATGCTTGTC
>NZ_JBIPCR010000115.1:0-216 GCF_044007335.1 Flavobacterium sp. FlaQc-48
ATCAATATCAGATTGTGTTACAATATGAATACCGGTAAAGGTAGTAGCATCTTCTGCTCCCGGAGCCAATTGGGCCAATGGTCCTCCACTTATAGTTGCCTTAGGATCACTTACCGTGATATTTTTAAGGGTTGTATTTCCTGTGTTCTTAACCACAAAGGTGTATTCTACCCTGTCACCAACATTGGTTTTTCCGTCTTTATTAACATCGACAAA
>NZ_JBIPCR010000116.1:0-207 GCF_044007335.1 Flavobacterium sp. FlaQc-48
TTCCTGTGTTCTTAACCACAAAGGTGTATTCTACCCTGTCACCAACATTGGTTTTTCCGTCTTTATTAACATCGACAAATTGTCCGTGTTTGGTAATTGAAATACCTGAAGCAGGTGCCAATGGCGTAATCGTACAAGTTGGACAACCTGGATCTGGTGCGCATGTAGTACATGGCAGAGGATCGGTGGATGTGTCACTTACATTTG
>NZ_JBIPCR010000117.1:0-207 GCF_044007335.1 Flavobacterium sp. FlaQc-48
GGATCGGTGGATGTGTCACTTACATTTGGGCCACTTGGTGGTGTTCCAGTTGCGGTCGCTAAGTTGTATACGGCACCTGCATCAATATCAGATTGTGTTACAATATGAATACCGGTAAAGGTAGTAGCATCTTCTGCTCCCGGAGCCAATTGGGCCAATGGTCCTCCACTTATAGTTGCCTTAGGATCACTTACCGTGATATTTTTA
>NZ_JBIPCR010000118.1:0-202 GCF_044007335.1 Flavobacterium sp. FlaQc-48
AGTATGCTTCTATCAGAAGACGGAATCGGTTATCAGGAAATTATCAGCGCCGAGGGCTGGTCATTGGATAGTGCCATTGTATCGGATGAGTTATCATTAGAAAACAATATAGCAGACTATGTAAATAAACCTTTTGATTTATCGAAAGATTACAAGCTTCGAGCGTGTCTGTATACATTAGGGAATGAGAAGTATGTTCTGG